>JANXSH010001129.1 GCA_025356615.1 Planctomycetia bacterium
GCCTCGACCTCGCTCATGAGATCCTTGTTGGTCGCCGCGAGGACGCGGGCCTCGACGCGGACGGTCTCGTTCGCCCCGACGGGGAGGACTTCCTTTTGCTCGATGGCGCGCAGGAGTTTGGCCTGCGTCGCCAGCGGCATCTCGCCGACCTCGTCGAGGAAGACGGTCCCCGCACCGGCGTGGACGAAGATGCCCGCCTGGTCGCGATCCGCCCCGGTGAAGGAGCCTTTGCGGTGGCCGAACAGCTGATTCTCGAGCAACTCGTGCGGGATGGCGGCGCAGTTGATCGCGATGAATCGCGCGCCCCGCGTGTCCTCCCGCTCACCCCGCCCGGCGAGCGATTGGTCGTGGATCGCTCGGGCGACGAGTTCCTTGCCGGTGCCGCTCTCGCCGGTGATGAGGACGGTCGATCGCGTCGGGGCGACCTTGCGGATCAGTTCGAACACGCCCGCGACGGCGGGACTGTTGCCGACGATCTGCGCGGGGGGCATGGCGCGGTTCAACTCGCGCCGCAGCCACTGGTTCTCGAGCGCCAGTTCGCGCGTCGCCTCGAGTCGGCGGATCTTGCCGAGGACTTCGTCGAGGATGATCGGCTTCATGAGGTAGTCGTGCGCGCCGCGCTGGAACGCCTCGACGGCGTTCTCGACCGTCGCATAGGCGGTTATCAGGACGACGCTCGTCTCGGGGCTGAGTTGCTGGAGGCGCTCCAGCAGGGCCAGCCCGTCCATGCCGGGCAGTTGCATGTCGCACAGGGCGATGGCGAAGGGCTGCCGCCCCGCAGCGGTAAGAGCCTCCTCGCCGCTCCCGCAGGCGACGACGGTGAATCCCTCTTGCGTCAGGTACTCCGCGAGCGTGTCGCGAATCAACTCCTCGTCATCGACGACCAGGATGCGCGAGAAGCCCTGGTCGGTCGGGCGTCGGCGCGTCTCGCTGGCTCTGCGGGATCGGGCTTCTACCATGTGTGGGCCTCCTGGGCGGTGGATACGGGCGTCGGGGCCGAGAGGGGGAGGCGGACGCGGAACGTCGTCCCCCCGCCGGGGACGGAGTCGAAGGACACCGCGCCGCCGTGGTCGTTGACCATGCGGCGCGTCACGAAGAGGCCGAGGCCGGTGCCGTGCTTCTTCGTCGTGAAGTAGGGGCTGAAGAGTCGCCCGGCCTGGTCCGGGGCGATGCCGCACCCGTCGTCGCTCACGCGCACCTCGACGACGCCCCCGGCGTGGGAGATGCCGAGTTCGACCTTGCCGTCGCGTTCCGTCGCGTCGATCGCGTTGAGGATCAGGTTGAGGAACACCTGGACGAGTTGATCGCGCACCCCGACGAGGGGCGGCAGGTCCGAGGGGAGACTCGGCGAGGCGATCCGGCCGTGCGTCCGCTTGTAATACTTGGCGATGTTCAGCGCCTCGTCGAGGATGTCGGCGAGGCCGACCCGGCCCCGCTGCGTGCTGGCGGGTCGGCTGAACTCGATCAGCTCGCGGAGGATCGTCTGGATGCGCTTGAGTTGTCCCGAGACGAGGGCGAGCTTGTTCTCGGTGTAGGGGTCCAACTCGTGCCGCTGGACCATCTGCACGAGGGAGCTGATCGACGTGAGCGGGTTGCCGACCTCGTGGGCGATGCCCGCGGCGAGCAGGCCGAAGGCGGCCATCTTCTCCTGGTGCAGGACATGCGCCTGGGCCTCTTGGAGTTCGGCGGTACGCTCCAGGATGCGGTGCTCCAACTCGGCCTGCTGGTGTTGCAAGCGGTCGTTGAGGTGGCCGAGGTGATCGCCGACGCGCTTCAGGAGCGAGGCGAGGGCGTCGCTCGCCCACGTCACCCACCCGAGCATGATGAGCGTCGAGGCGAGCGAGAAGAGGCGTTGGCCGGGGGTCGGCAGGGCGAGGTAGAGCAGGCCGTAACTGACGCAATGCAAGCCGCACGTCGCGTAGGTGACGTGCGACGAGTGGCGGACGGCACAGCAGATCAGCGAGAGGAAATAGTAGTAGCGGAAGGGACTCTCGAGTCCCGTATCGCACAGGCACAACAGCGCGATGAAGAGCGCCTCCATCGCCGAGATGACGAGCGGCTCACGCCCCAGGAAGACACGCCCGCGAAGGCTGAAGAGGGTATCGACGAGGGTGTAGATCGCCCCGAGGGTCAGGATGGCGTTGAGGATCGCGAGGCGCTGCCCGGAGTGGTCGCCGAGGTTGACGACCGCGTAGCCGATCAGCAGCCCGAACCAGCGGATCTTGACCGCGATCGTCTCGGCGGCCAATTCCCAACGGGACGGGGGTGGAAGCGGGGGGGTCATGGAGGCAGTCCGTCCGGGGTGGCAAGGGGGCATCTCCATTCTAAGGATGGGAACGACAGATCGTTCTTGGAACGCTTCCGACCGGAGCCGCTTGAAACCCGCCACGTCGTTGTATATATTTTACAACACCTCCACAGAGGGAGGAACTCGTATCGACAGTCGATCACCGACGCACACCAAAGAATAAGGCAATCGATAAGGAGAGCCAAGATGGCGAATTCATTCGGAAGTTTCGTGAAGTCCCTCCGCTTGGCCGGTGGCCTGACGTTGCGCGTCTTCTGCGAGCAGCACGGTTTCGATCCTGGGAATGTCAGTCGCCTGGAGAGGGGTCTTAGGACGCCCCCCCAGGACGAGAAGAAGCAGGTGGAGTATGCCACCGCCCTCGGCCTCACTGCCGAGTCCCCACAATGGCAGGAGTTTCTTGACCGCGCTGCGGCTGCCCGAGGCGAACTTCCGAAGGATCTGCTGGAGGATGAGGAAGTGGTGGAAAAACTTCCCCTCTTGTTCCGCACCCTCCGAGGAGGGCCAGTCCCGCCCGAAAAGCTCGATGATCTGGTCGAAAAGGTGCGCCGGAGTTGAAACATGGCGAAAGCACCCCTATCCGTCCGCAGATATACGTTCCGCGAACTGTCCAAGGTGGCCGAGAACTTCTTGGCCACCTACCACAGTTCCGGCGAACTGCCCATTCCCGTCGAAGAGATCATCGAGTTCGAACTCGATCTCGACATCGTCCCCATCCCACGTTTGATGCTGGACCTCGATGTGGATGCGTTCATCACCGCTGATTTGAAGGAAATCAGGGTCGATAAATACATCCAAGAAACAGTCCTTACCCGCTACAGAGCCAGTCTCGCGCACGAACTGTCCCACCTCTTGATTCACCGAGAGTTCTTCGAGAAACTTCGATTCGAGACGGTCACGCAGTGGAAAGAAACGCTGGCCTCCCTGGAGGAAGCCGAGGTCGAAAAGCTCGAGTATCAGGCCCGGCTCTTGGGGGCTCTCATCCTCGTCCCTCCCGCCCAATTACAGGAGCAGTTCGAGATCGCTTGCGCGAAAATTCCTTCGAGTCTGTCGCTGGATACTCTCACCGACAAGGCGAAAGAAATCTTTGCGGGAGGAGTCGCGAAGCCATTCATCGTTTCACCCGCACTCATGTTGAGAAGACTCGGTCAAGACAGGCTGTTGTGACTCGCACCGGCTTCTCGCGATGACCAGGCTCGGCTCGATCACTTCCCCAGCAGATTCAGCACCGCCATGCTCATCGTCCGCACCCCAGTGCGGACCACCGGCGCGGGCACCGGGTAATACTGGTCCGAGTGCATCGACGGCAACGGCTTGCCACCGTCCTTGGCCGCGTCGGCGACGCGCTGCGGGTCGATCGTGCCGAGCCAGAAGAGGAACACGGGGACACCCGCCCTACCGTAGCGCGAGAAGTCCTCGCCGCCCATGATCGTGGGCCGCTCCTTGACGCGGTCGGCCCCGAGGATCTCCTTGAACAGGGCGACGGTCTTCTTCGTCAACGCTGGGTCGTTGTACAGGGCGGGCGTGAACTCGCTCTCATCGACCTTCACGGTCGGCTCCGGGGCACCGGCGGTCTTGGCGCAGCCCTCGGCGATGCGCTTGATGCCGGCGAGGAGGTTCTTGCGCACCTTGTCCTTCGTGCTGCGGACGGTCAGCTGGAGCTTGACCTCGTCGGGGATGATGTTGTGCTTCGTCCCGCCGTGGATGGAGCCGACGGTCACGACCGCGGGGTCGAGCGGGCTGGTCTCCCGGCTCACGAGCGTCTGGAGGTCGATGACGATCCGTGCGGCGAGGACGATCGGATCGACGGTCAGGTGCGGCGTCGCCCCGTGGCCGCCCTTGCCCTTGACGGTGATATCGACCGAATCGACGTTGGCCATCGCCAGCCCTTCGGTGAAGCCGACGGTGCCGTGTTCGCGCTGGGCGTCGCAGTGAAGGGCGATGCAATAGTCGGGCTTCGGGAACTTCTTGTAGAGGCCCGCCTCCAGCATGAGCCTGGCCCCGGTGCCGATCTCCTCGGCGGGCTGGCCGATGAAGACGAGTGTGCCCTTCCAGCGGTCCTTGAGGGCGACGAGCGTCCGGGCGGTGCCGACCCAGCAGGTCATATGCATGTCGTGGCCGCAGGCGTGCATCACTCCGACCTCGATGCCGTCCTTGTTGCGCGTCCGCACCTTGCTGGCGTAGGCGAGGCCGGTCCGCTCCGTAACGGGGAGCGCGTCCATGTCCGTTCGGACGAGGACAGTTGGTCCCTTGCCGTTCTTCAAGACCCCGACGACTCCGGTCGCCCCGAATTTGGTCGTCACCTCGAAGCCCAGTTTCGTCAGCTCGTCCGCCATCCGCGCCGCCGTGCGGACCTCCTGGAGCGATAGTTCGGGGTTGGTGTGCAGCTGCTTGTAGAGCTTCTCGAGATCCGGTGCCTCCTTCTCGACTCGCTCGTCCACTTCCGCGAGAAGGGTTTTCCCGGTCGAATCGGCGGGCTTCTCGTCCCCCGCCGACGGCATCGCGGTGAGGACGACCCAGCCGAAGACGGCCAGGACCAGTAATCGGCCTGTGGGGATTCTGAGGGCACTCATCGTCGCGTCTCCTGCGTCTCCGGCATCACCAGGTCAGCATATTCCGTCAGGCTGGTGAGGATGAGGCCGATGTGGAAAGAAATTCCGAAATTTAGGCCGCGCAGATCAGCGGATCCTGCGTACACTAGAGAGGATCACCTCGTCTCGAGGCCAATCCAGGTGCCGGTGGCGAGATTACCCTCCTACCTTGACACACCCTGCGAAGAAAGCGAGCGGTCGCTCGTTGGAGTCATGATCATGCGTGCAAAGCGGTTGACGATCAAAC
>JANXSH010001137.1 GCA_025356615.1 Planctomycetia bacterium
ATCGAGCCGACGAGCTCGATGAAGCGCGGGGAACCAGTCGCCACGCTGGTATCGTCCGGGACCGTGACCGTCGAAACGGATGAGTCCGTCGAGGGGCATGCCGTTTCCCGCGTCGAGGATCGCTCAGGACGGGACGGGGCCGCGAGGGAGCCTGACGTGGCACCCGAGGTGCGACAGTCTCCCACGCGAGGCAGGCGGACGCCGGGAAGGAACGGTAGGCACAGCGCGAGGTGAACAGCAGCGAGAACCGCCGCCGAGTCACTCGGCGGCGGTTTGCGTGCGTCTACACACACGGTGTACAATGAGGGTGGAGCGGTGGAGATGAACTCGCGATGCCCGAGAAGCCCGAACACGAACCGAAGAAGAAGCCCCGCAAGGGGCCGAAGCACCCGGACGACCTCCCGCCGTCGAACGGCAACGGCAAGAGGTGCAACGAGGAGGAGGAGCGTCGCCGACTCCGCCGCGTCATGGCGCTGATCGTGGGCGGATCGGGCCGACTGGAAATACACCACATTGCCTCCCAGGAGGGGTGGGGTCTGCACCTGCGATCCGTCCAGGACTACATGGTCAAGGCGAGGAAGGAAATCAACCTCGTCGTGGACAAGAGGCGCGAAGATTTCCTCTCCGATGTCCTGTCCCGCCGGATCCTCATGTTCGCGACGGCGATGCAGAACGGGGACGTGAAGACGGCCCTCGCCGCCGACGACTCGTTCGCCGAACTGCTCGGGCTGTTCCCGCCGAAGGCGACGAAGGCCGACGTGAGCGTGAGCCAGACGCCGAAGGGTCCGCCGCTGTCGGACGCCGAATTCGAGACCATCCTCGCCAGGAGCACCGACGAATGACGGAACGCGAACTCGATCAACACCTCGTCGCCACCGCCCTCGGCCTGGACCCGACCCGACTCACCCCCGACCAGCTCGACCGCGCGACCAGCGCGGCGGACCGATCGAGGCGGGGAACTCGAGCGGCGACTCATCTCCGCGATGACGGACGAAGAGATCACCGCCGCGAAGATCGCGATCGAGGACGCGCTGCTCGGCGACATCCTCGGCGGGATCAGCCCGGCACGGCTCTCGGTCGAACAAAGGGAACGGCTCGTCGAGAAGGCGCTCGCCGACGCACGCGCCGAACGGGACGCGATGGCGGGGTAGCTCACCCCCTGCCCAACGGCAGCACGTCCGCGATCGCCACCAACTCCAGCTCGACCCCGGCAAGCCCGCCGGCGAGCGAATCCGCGTCGTCGCCGACGGCGTGACGCAGCAGGCGACGCAGGCGGGCGCGACGCCGACGCAGGGCGGCGAGGCGGATCAGCGCGATCAGCTGGGCGCGGGTGACGAACGGGAGTGTGGAAGGCATGACGATGATGCTCCTTGGAACACGAGGGCGAGGTCAGTCCCCACCCGCCTCCGGCCAGAGGGAGACGAGGCCCGCCGCCTCGACGACCCGGCGCTCGACCTCCTGGGCGCGGTCGGGACGCAGGGCACACGAGCGGCATAATGAGTAGGCGACCGCCTTGCCCTGCCCGTCCGTGACGCCCATCTCGCGTAAGGCCGCCGGCGTCGGTACGAACAGCGCGACCGCCTGGGGCGGCGCGGCACACAGGAGGCAGTCGAAGCCGCGCGCCGCGTGGAGGGCGAGGGCCGTAGACTGGCAGATCGAGTCTGGACGTGTCGAGCGAATCATGCGGATCAAGCAGCAGCGCTTGTATTTCTTGCCGGAACCGCAGAGGCACGGCTGATTGCGACCCGTGTTCAGCAAGGCGTCGAGGCTCACGGCTCGTCTCCTTCGTGGTCTGGCGTGATCGATGCATGGTCCGGCCCGGCGAGCGAATCGCCGTTGCCCAGGACGCCGGCGAGGGGGCCGGCGGGCGGGGCGGCGAGCTCCTCGGCCCGGTCGCAACGCAGGCCGAACGACCGGAGCAAGACTTTCAGCGCCCGCTTCAGGCGGTTCGTCGCCGGCCCGGCCTCGGGGTCGCCGTGGTCGGCGTCGCGGAGCAGGAGGAGATACCGAACCGGATCTCGAGGGACGGTCATCGCGACACCTCCGAGGTCGAGCAGCAGTTCAGCAGGTCGCGCGGCACCGGCAGCCGCTCGGCCGCCAAGTAGTCGATAGCCCACTCGCCGGCCGTCGTCGCCAGCGGGTCGAAGCGTGCCGTCGCCTCGATCACGCTGGCGCGGAAGGCGGCGACGAGGACGCGGTCGCCGGCGGTCATGCCGGGCACGCGGCCCAGGCGGTCGAGGGTCCGCAGGGCGGTCACCTGGATGTCGGCGAGGTCACGCAGGAAGACGAGGATTTCGTCCCGGTTGGCGCGGAGGAGGAGGCGGACCTCCTCGA
The DNA here is from genome assembly GCA_025356615.1 of Planctomycetia bacterium. Classification (GTDB taxonomy): domain Bacteria; phylum Planctomycetota; class Planctomycetia; order Gemmatales; family Gemmataceae; genus JANXSH01. The sequence continues at coordinate 2,335 of JANXSH010001137.1, forward strand.
CGGGGAGGGTGCGGGGGATCTCGTAGGCGAGCATCCCGTCAGGAGTGACGGTAAGCCTCAGCCCACCTTCGCCCCAGTCCGCGAGCTGATGCTGATAGGTCACAGAATCCCCCTCGCGGCGTCCGGGTGGGCACTGGGCACGCGGGGAGGATGAACGCCGTTTGCCGAGAGTGCAGAGAGTTGGGAGGGCAACTCACCCCTAGCATCGTGCGCGTGCGCGTGTCACTTATAGGGAGTTGGGCTCAGGACTCTCTGCACTCTCTGCACTCTCGGCGGTGGCCTTAGAACCCGTCCACAATCTATTTCGTGAAATCGGCGATGTCGTGTAAGCTGCTGTCGGGCACTTCAAGGAAGGGGCGGGACGATGGCAACGCAAACAGCGGTTCACGAATGTGGTTGTGCGGCCTGTCGGGCGGGTG
>JANXSH010001158.1 GCA_025356615.1 Planctomycetia bacterium
TAGAGCTTGACGTTCGCGCCCTTCCAGACGTGGACCTCGTTGGGGACGTGGATGTCGTCGATCTCGGGGTTCTCGGCCCAGGCGCGGGCGGCGCGCTTCTTGGAGCCTTCCTCGGTGCCGCCCGTTTCGCCGTAGAAGAACCGCGACGGGTCTTCGGGGTAGCGCATGCGCCACTCCCACTGGCGGGCCAGGACCGAGATGGTCAGATCCGGGGCGGGCATCCGGGCCTGGTACTTCATGCGCTCCCAGACGCCGAGTTGGGAGAAGGCGATGACGAGCAGGAGGACGGCGGGGATCGCGGTCCACACCATCTCGAGGCGGTGGTTGCCGTGGGTGTATTCGGCCTTCTCGCCGGGCCGGTAGGCGAAGCGCCACATGGCGTAGACGAGGACGACCTCGGTCAGGACGAAGAAGACCGCCGTCAGGCCGAGGATCATGTAGAAGAGGTTATCGACGGCCCCGCCGAACGTACTGACGTTCTCCGGCATCCACCAGTCGAAGACGGGGGCGGCGAACCAGATCAGGAAGGTTCCGAGGAGAACCGCGCCGAAGAAGATGCTCCAACCTTTGCCCACGGGAAGCGCTCCTATCGAGATCGATCAGGGTCCAGCCCCGAACCTTGGTCGTGAGGAATCCGGCCACTCAACGAGACGCCAGCTAATCCGAACCCTTGGTCGATTTCGACGCGCCGTAGACCTTCTTGCGAACGTCGTCAGGTAGCATCTTCGGGTAGGGCATTGCCTGAATGAAGTGGATGAGATCCCAGTATTCCTTGTCGTTCAGTGTCGTTTTCGCGGTCGCGGACATACCGGAGGGGTCGATCCCACCCGCGATGCGCCAGTATAGGTCGAGGGGCCGGCGACCCCCGCGGTAGTTACCTGCGGTGAGGTTGCGTGGCTGGACGAGGGTGCCCCAGGCGTCGTACTTCCAGGGGGCTTGCCGCCCGAAGTCCGTGTGGCAGGCGACGCAGTTGCCTTTCTCCTTGCTGATGAAAACCTGGTAGCCGTTGCGGACGGCCGCCTCGATCGCCTTCTCGTCGGCCCCCTCGTAAGGGTAGGCGGGTGGCTTGATCGCCTCGCGCTTGTTGGCATCGACCCATGCGGCGAGGGTTTCCGCAGCCGTGTAATAGACGTGGGTCCGGATGCTCTGGTCCTTGAGAACCCCCTTGTCCAGCTCGCCCGTCTCTTTGTTCTTGCTGTCCAAGAGTTTCTGGATGGTGTCGTATTCTACCTGGCCACGAATGCTCAGGTGGATGACGTAGCTCACCATCGAGTCGAGTTCGCCCTGGGTGAGCAATCCGAAGGCGGGCATCGAGGTCCCTTCGATGCCCTTGGAGAGGGTGCGATAGAGGTCCGCGCGGCGAGGCTTACGGCCGCCCTTCGCCTCGAGGTTCGTCGAGATGAACTTGAATTTGCCCAGGCGATAGTCCCGCGGGTGGGGGTGGACCCAGGGGCCGGTCGGCCCACGGCCATCGCCGTTGAGGCCGTGGCAGTGCATGCAATGTCGGCGGTAGTGGCTACTCCCGTCGTAGAGGTCGGCGCGATCGACCTTCAGGTCGTCGATGTCGGCGGATTTCAGTTGGTTGTCAACGAGTGCCTGCCCGAAATACTGGTTGTACAGCGCTTGATTCTCGGTCGCCGCCTCGACCTTCCCCTCTTTGACCAGCGTCGGGTCGATCGGCTCGACGGACGGCGAGGCGGGAGTGCCGAAGATTTCGTTCAGAGTCTTCTGGATCTCGTCGCGGTCCTTCTCGGGAAGGTCACGCGGGTCGTATTTCGTCACCGTCGTCGATTCACTGGCCTTGCGGATGCTCTCGTCGAGCGTGCCGGGTGCCGGGAGTTGTCGCAATTCCTGCGTCAGACCCTCCTTGTAGAGGATGTCTTGTCGGGAGGGATAGCGCAGGTCCGTCGGATAGCGCGACGATTCCAGGCTGGAATTGCATCCCGACCCCAGGACCGACAGCGCGGCCACGACGAGGATCAGCCCGAATTGGAGACGATAGGAGTAACCCGAGATCACGTGGAGAGCCTCCCGGCGGAGTTCGGATTCCCGAACAGGGTCCGTCCGTATCCGTGCAGACGATTCCTTGATGAGGCTGATCGATCATCGACCAGCCGCCGCATACTTGCTAGCTTCGTTGTACACCTCAGCCTCGAGGCGTCAAGCGCTCTTCGGTTCATCGAAGACAGAAGTACGAGCGGTTGGGTGTACAGAGCAACTCGTGTGCCTCTGGAAAGAAGTCAGAAACGAAGTCCAGCCGTTGCAACGCCTGAAGCTCTCGGGGACACAAGGTGCGTTGATATTTTCGGTATCGGAGTCGTAGGGTGGGTCGAGCGGCGCGAGGCCCACCCGCCCATAA
>JANXSH010001179.1 GCA_025356615.1 Planctomycetia bacterium
CTCGACCTCGATTTCTACGAGCATGGCGTTCTCCATCTCCCGCGGGGTGTGTGAGTGATAGGGCGAGCTACGGGACGACGGCTCAAGCCTGGAAGTCCACGCCCATCGCCATCGCCGCCCCGTCGAGGAGCTTGCCCGCGAATCGACCCCGGACGACGAGCAGAGCCGTGTTCTTCAGCATCAGGGTTTGCCCGAGGTCTGCCCACCGGATCTCGAATCCGGCACGACGCCACAGCCTGAATTTTTTGAGAGCGGCGAACGCGACCTTGGCGTTCGGCATGTCGGCCGAGATGCGGACCGGGTAGTCGAGAAGCTTGTAGGTCTGTTCGTCCATTCCGAACACGCGGCGCTCGTCGGCGGGGCCGACGGGGATGGCCCGGAAGCGGCGGAACGTGGTGTCGTTCATGACGTAGCTCGGGTTCCACTCCGTGTGACGGCGGTACTGCAAAGGTACCCCAAAGATGAGGCCCTCCGCGTCGGACACCGTGGGCGGTCCGAAGACGCCGTTGTCGGAGTTGATGGCCGTGAAGCCGGTCGCGTTGGTTAAGCCCTGCGGCTGGGTGACGCCGTCGCCGATGGCGATCATTTTGTCCAATTCGGCGAGGAGCCTCTGGCCCACGATCTCGACGAGGGCCTGGCCGACCTGCACCGGCGAATCATTGAGCCAGTCGCGGCCACACTCGACGGCGACCTGACAGGGGAACACGCTGGCCGTGATCTCGGTGACGAGGCCCGTGGTGGAGAACGGCGTGATGGCCGTCCCTTCCGAGGTGCCCCAGCCGACCGCCACGTTATTGACCGAGAAGGACTCGATGCGATTGCTCAACGGCATGTCCCTCACGTCCACGGCCGGGAAAAGCTCGCTGTGCAACAGGGGGTATGTGATGAAAGCCTCGTCGAACCAGTACGGGGTCGAGTAGACGCCGCCCGAGGTGGAGTCGTTGAGGAGGGCCTTCACCCGCTGGCCCGAGACGAGCTTGAAGTTCTCCTCCTGGTCGGCGAGTCCGCTGTGGAACGTGTCCGTCTCCAGCAACTCCGACACGAGGCCGCGCTCGTGGTCGTCGAGCGGCCGGAGGGGAGCCCCGGTGCGGAGGATCATGAACCGCGCGAAGGCCCCCATCTTGGCGAGTTGGAGTTCGGAGAGATCCTTGACGGCCTTCCCGCCATACGAGACCGGCTTTCCCGTCTTCGCATGCTTCGCCAGGGGGCGTTCCGGACTGTACCGCTTGCTCGACCCCTTGGCCGCGCTGGCGAACAGCTTGCTCGGCTTCGTCTTCGGCATCTCATCCTCCTTCGTGCCGCAGAGGGCGGCGAGCTTGGAACGGGAAAGCTGGCCCCTGGCCACGGCCTTTGCGGTCGCGTCGATGATGTCGTGGTCGGTCGCGCGGAGGCGGACGCCGAGCGAGGTGTAGGCGAAGCGGCGGACTTCCGGCGTGAGGACGAATTTGGTCTTCATTGCGTCTTCTCCCTTTTGGTCGCTGACGGGGCTTCCGGGATTACTCCCCGGAAGCCCCTTCGCTTTCCACCGAACATGAAGTTCCCAAGATGACAAAGGGAACACGCCTGGAAAGCCGTTTGTATCAATTTGTCAGTACAAGATTTTACTCGTGTCACTCCGGCCAGCAGACGAGTTCGCCGTGGATCTGTCGTGGGGCGGCGAGGTCGAATCGCTTGCTGACGAGTAGGGCGAGGGCGAGGGCGGAAGCGGAGTCACCGTGCCCACTCGGCCCTCTCGGAGACTCTAGCCTTATGCCGTAGTTCCGCTCGACGATGCGGAGCGCTCGGAGGTCGCGTAAAAGGTCGGGATCGGGGTACAGCTCTAGATGTGATTCAGCGAGTGCTTCCATCATACACGACGCCATCGATTTCAGGGTGCCCGGCACCTGATTTATTCCGATTGCCCCGATGCCCCTCTTCGTCAACCGCTCCGCGAGGTAGGCCGCTTGCCAGGGATCGTAGGCGACCGCCGAGAGGTTGTAGCGTCTATGGGCGATCACGATGGCGTCCTCGACGGCCTCGATGCTGACCGGCACGCCTGGAGAAGGACGCCAGACCTGGACGGAGGCCAGTCGCGTCTTGCCGGTCGAAGGGTGCAAGATCACGTCCTCTTCGGGTTCGTTCGCCTCGAGCATCCCCAACTCGACCATCGCCTGGGCGATCGAGTGACGCCGCTTCGGAGGCCGGGGTTTCCTCTCGGTCCATCCGACGTTCCGGCCGACGACGACGAGCGCGGAGGCGTCGCGCGTGAGGCCGATGTCGAGTCCGGCCACATAGTCGAAGCCCGGCTCCCAGCACTCGACCGGGCCGTCGTGTACGAGGGCGGCTTGGATGCTGTCCTCGCTGATCGCGTCGCCGGAGCCGGAGGCCCACTGGTTGAGCCAGCAACGTGCGTAGACGATGGCGGGGAGGAGCCGTTGCTGTTCCGCCAACGCCTCCGCGTCGATCCAGGACGCGACTGGCCCTTCGAGCCTGGAGAAACGCCAGGCGGGGTCGCTCCGGATCTTCTCGCGCAAGCCCCATTGCCAAGTCTCGCGCCAGCCCGCATTCCCAATGCAGATGATGACCGCGTTCGCCTTCTTAGCACCGGAGGAAAACAGGCTATGCCAGAGCTTCTCACCCTTCTCCGGCCAGGCGGTCAGTTCGTCGCAGATGACCACGTCTGGCAAGAGACCCCAGGAGGAAGCAACGTCGGAGGAGATGATGTCGAGTTGGGCCTTGCTCGTCGGGTTCCTCACGCAGGTAGCCTGCACGTCGAGGAACCCACGCTTGCCGTCCTTGTCCTTCCGCTTCCAGTTCAGCCAGTCGTTCGCCTCCACGATGCGTTCGATGGCGTCCCGGAGCAACCCGGCCTGCTCAACGTCGGCGGCGGCGGCGACGATGCGGAGGGCACGGGGCGGGTTCGCGATGCTCGTCAGGGCGAGGAGCCATGTCACCAGGGTTGCCAGGTCGGTCGTCTTGGAGTGCCCTCTCGGCCGTTCGATCCAGTGCCGACGCTTGCCGTCGAACGGCACGCCCATCGTCCCGAGCAAGGCCGGGGCCAACGCCTCATAGTCCTCGCGTTGCCAACGCTCCTTAGCCAGCATGGGTGCCAACGTAGAGCGCGAGCCGTCGCCCTTCACGACCAACATGCCGTTGTACAGGGTGTCATAGAGTCGGTCGATCATTGGACCCCCATTCCTTGCCCCTTGGGGGCATTCTGGCCTCATCCCGCCCCGTTGGGCCGTCTACGCCTCCGGACGCCTCTAGAGCGATCCTAGGGGCCTTGCCGGGCCTTACTTGGCGTCTAGATCATTCCGGGGCTTGTCGAGGTACGCCATTCTCTCCTGGAGGGCGGCCATCGCCGCAGGTGAGATCCCGAACGGACCTGACGGGTCCGCGGGAGGAGTGAAACTGTTGACCTCGCCCATGAGCTTCGCCGTCACCTCGTCGCGCTGGCTGGTCGCAAGCCCTGCGATCTCTTGAAGGCGATCGAGTTCCTCGGTGCCGAGATCCCCGGCCTCCCACCGCAGGGTCAAGAACCGCTCGGCGAGCCGTCTCCGGCGTTCGTGGACGACCGCGCTGGCGATCATCCCGTCTTGCTGGGCCGTCAGCGTGGGGCCGTGCTTTCGCCGGACGCCGTCCTCCAGGTGGCGACGCCAGCGCGTCAGGTCGCGTTG
>JANXSH010001184.1 GCA_025356615.1 Planctomycetia bacterium
TGGGTGTACTGGAAATCGGAGACGCCGAGGGTAGAATGAGTCATGGTCGCACGGTGGTTGTGAGGTAGGTCGTAGTAACCCTATTCCTATCAACCACCTGCGGCTTTTTCACTCCCGCTTAACTTCGAGGCATTGGGCGTAGGCCAGGCCGTCGGCGATTTTCCGGACGATGCCGGCGGCTCGCTTACTGTCCATGCCGTGATCGCCGACGACCTCCTCGACCGGCTTTCCGGTGATGAACGCCGATGCGATGAAGCTCGGCCCGGAGTCGTAGACCGGCACGATGTTCGGATGGCGCAGGCCGGCCGCAGCCTTCGCCTCGCGCAAGAAGCGTTCGCTGCGCTTGGGGTTTTCGAGGACGGCCGGATGCGGCACCTTGACGGCAACTTCGCGATCGAGTTGCGGATCGTAGGCGCGGTAGACGGTGCCGAAGGCCCCGGAGCCGAGGCGCGAACGCACCTGGAAACGGGCGATCGTGGAGGGCAACGACGGATCGGCCGGGGCGGCACTCGGGCGTGTCGGGATCGCCTCCCCGTTGGTCATCGCCGTGGCGACGAAGCTCTGCCGACACTCCTTGCGGCGCACCTTGCGGCCGGTGAGGTCGGCGGGGACCAGGAACTTCACCTTGCACGCCTGGTTCATACATTGGATCGTGATCGATGGCGTGGACATGATTGGTCCTCCAGGTCACAGTGAGCCGGCAATCGGTGACACCGCGTGGGCAGTTTTCGTGCAACAATTGGTAATGAAACGGGGGGGCGACCAAAGTTTCGGTCGATTCGGGCGAAACGGTGTTGGTATGTCGAAGTCAATCGTATCGAACCGTCGCGTTCGGTCAACACATCATCGAACGCTCCGAAGGCAATCTCCGCACGCCGCGCGTGAGTAGCGCCAGCCCCAGCGGGAACATCTCCTTCTTGCGTCCCCCGGCCTCCGCCCATAAGCTAAATGTAGCCACTACCACCCTGCCGAGGGGCCGCCATGCGATTGCTTTCCTTCGTTTGTATACTCGTCCTCGCCCCCCTCGTGTCCGCCGCCTCCCTGAAGGAGGCACGCACGCGCCAACTCAAGGGCAACTACGAGGAGGCCCAGGGCGACTACGAAGACATCCTGAAAACGGGCAAAGAGGTCGGCCCCGCCAGCATCGGCCTATCGAAGGCGTTCGCCTCGCAGGGCGAATACGACAAGGCGATGGCCGCGATCGAGTCGGCGCTGAAGAAGCTCCCGAAGGACGCCGACCTGCTCGCCCGGCAGGCGGAGTTGCTCCACTTCCGGGGCAAGCTCGACGAGGCGATGAAGGCCGCCGATGCGGCGGTGGCGCAGAAAGACAAGCACGTCCTCGCACACTGGGTCCGCGCCCAGGTCTTCCGCGACCGGGGCGACACCAAGGAGGCCGACGCCGAGGTCAAGCGGATCGTGCGGATCTACGGCGATGTAGTCAACACCGCCGACGAGATCAAGTCGCCCGAAGACCTAGTCGTCGTTGGCCTCGCCAGCGCCGAGAACGCCCGCTGGAACGGCCTCGCCGACGAGTTCCAGGCGATCCTCGAAGACCTCTACGGCGACGCGGTCAAGTTCGACAAGGACTTCTGGATCGGCGAATACCAGGCGGGCCTGCTCCTGCTCGAGAAGTACAACCGGGGCGAGGCGCTCGACGCCTTCGACAAGGCGCTGAAGATCAACCCCAGCTCGTCGGAGGCGCTCGCCGCGCGTGGGGTCTCCGCCCTCCAGCAAATGGAGATCAAGGACGCCGAGCGCTTCGCCGAGCGCGCCCTCAAGTTCAACCCGCGCCTGCCCGAAGCCCTCCGCCTCCGGGCGGATGTCCACCTCATGATCGGCGACTATGTTGCCGCGCTGAAGGAGTTGAAGCGAGCGCTCGCGGTCAACCCGCGCGACGAGCGAACCCTGGGCAGGGTCGCGGCGTGCTACCAGTTCATGAACGATAAGAAGGCGTATGCCGTCGTCGTCTCCGAGGTCGAGAAGGCCACGAAGAAGCCCGCCCAGTTCTGGTTCGAGTTCGGCGAGAGAGCCGACGAGCGTCGCCGCTACGACCTCGCGGAGGTCGCGTACAAGAAGGCAGTCGCCCTCCGCCCGGAGTTGGCGGGGCCGCAGAACAACCTCGGCCTGCTCTACGCTCGGCTCGGTAAAGAGGCAGAGAGCAAGGAGATGCTCGATAAAGGTTTTAAGATCGATCGGTTCAACGTGCGTGTGTCCAACATGCGCAAAGTCCTCGACCATGTGGCGAAGTACAAGACGCTGAAGAGCAAGCACTTCATCTTACGCTACGATGCCAAGGCGGACCCCGCGCTGGGGCCGTATGTCTCGGAGTTCCTCGAGGAGATCTACGAGGAGATGGCGAAGCGATTCGACTACCGCCCCGAGGGGCCGTTCGTCATCGAAATCTTCACATCGCACGATATGTTCAGCGGTCGGACGATCGGCCTGCCGGACCTGCACACGATCGGGGCGTGTACGGGGCGCGTCGTGGCGATGGTGTCGCCGAACGAGAAGACGAAGAAGGGCGAGCCGGCCCGCAAGGCGTTCAACTGGTCGCGCGTGTTGCGCCACGAAGTCGTCCACCTGTTCAACCTCGCACAGACGAACTACCTCGTCCCCCACTGGGTGACGGAGGGGCTTGCGGTCACGAACGAGGGCTTCCCGCGCCCGCCATCGTGGAACAAGATGCTCGTCGAGAAGGTGGCAGCCGACAAACTGCTGAACCTCGACACGATCGACCTGGGGTTCATGCGTCCCAAAGACGCCATGGAGTGGCAACAGGCGTACCTCCAGGCGTCGCTCTACATCGAGTACATCGAGAAGAAGTTCGGCGGCGAGGGCAAGAAGCCGATCGGCGTCCTGCTGACGGCGTTCGCAGAGGGCAAGAGCGCCGTCGAGGCGATCCAGGCCGCGTGCGGGGTGGACAAGGCGACCTTCGAGAAGGGCTACCGGGCCTACCTCGGCGAGATCGTCCAGACGGTCGGCGGCAAGCGGGCGGCGGAAAAGCAGCGAACCATCGCCGAACTCCGTGCGGAGTACAAGGAGGATCCCAAGAACGCCGACGTGTGCGCCGAGCTGGCCTTCCGGCTGGTCGGCAAGCAACGCGCGGAGGCCCGCAAGTTCGCGGAGGAGGCCATCGAACGCAAGAAGAACCAACCCAAAGCCCTCTACGTCCTCTCGCTCCTCGCCCAGCGGGCGGCGGACACGAAGCTCGAAAAGTCGCTCCTCGAGAAGGCCGTCGATAAGGAGAACCCCGAGCCGCTCGTCCTCAAGGCGCTGGGGAAGCTCTACTACGACGCGAACGACTTCAAGGAAGCGGCGGAGACGTTCGAGTTGGGCCGGAAGGCCGACCCCGCCGACAAGGAGTGGCTCGAAGAACTGGCGCGGGTGTACGCCCAGACCAACGAGACGAAGAAGCAGATCAGCGTCCTCCGCGACTTGTTGCCCCAGGACGCCGACGACCTCGATCGGCGGGTTCGCCTGTCCCGACTGCTCGGCGAGCAAGGGGCGAACGCCGAGAGCGAGAAGTACGCCCGACAGGCGCTGGAGGTGGACATCATGAGCAAGGAGGCGCGAAAGCTACTTTTCGAGGCGCTGAAGGAGCAGAAGAAGGAGGCGGAGGCGAAGCGGATGAAGGGGTTGTTGGGGGAGACCTGACCCCCTAACTCCCTTTCCTAAAGGGAAGGGGGGACCAGACAAGACCCGGTATTGCTCCCCCTCCCCCTTCAGGGGAGGGGGCTGGGGGGTGGGGTCAGCCGCTCACCGGCCTCACACCAAAAGTAAACCTCGGAACCCCCATGCCCCAAACCCTGACCCAATTCCAAGACCGCATCCGACTCCTCTACGGCTCCAAGGACGCCCGGCGGGGCGTCGAGGGGACGTTCATGTGGTTCATGGAGGAGGTCGGCGAGCTGTCCGCCGCCTTGCGTTCGGGGCCGAAGGACGAGTTGGCCGCCGAGTTCGCCGATGTCCTCGCCTGGCTGGTGACGCTGGCGAACATCGCCGAGATCGACCTGGACGAGGCCATCGCCGCCAAGTACGGCGCGGGATGCCCCAAGTGTTACCGGACGCCGTGTGCCTGCAACGAGGCCAAGCCCTGAGATGACCATGACTATCGAAGTAGATGAGACGAGCGCCCGTTTCGCCGCGACGCGAAGCGGAGCGCGTCGGCTTCGCGTCGCGGCGAAACGAATGCTCGCCCTCGTCGTCATCGCGTGCCTCGCCACGAGCGCCCACGCCCAGACCGCTCCGACGATCGAGCGAGTCCGCATCGGCCTGCCGATCGGCGGCTCGGGGCAGGACGACGGCACCACGCGCAACGGCACCTGGGCACCCGTCGCGGTCACGCTCCGCGCCAGCAAAGAGGGCAACTCGCGTAACGTCTACCGGCTCCGCATCGAGACGACCGACCTGCAAGACATCGCCTACCGGGCGACCGTCGTCGTCCCCGCGCTCACCCCCGATGGCCAACAGACCGTCACCGGCTACATCGTGCCGGGAGGCGACGGCGCGACGTTCCGCGTGACCATCGAGACCGTCGAGGGCCAGGCCATCCGTTCTCGGACCTTGCCCTCGCGCGAGAGTACGCGCGCCCCCGTCGCCGGGGCGGATGACATCCTGTTCTTCGGCGCGGGTGCGGGGCTGTCCCAACTCCGCCGGGCCGCCGACAAGCTCGACAAGCCCGACGGGAAGGAGGTGCCGGACAGCGACGCCGGGCGACGGCTCGTCGCCCACACGGCCGACGTGCCCCTGTTGCCGGACCGCTGGATCGGCTACGACGCGGCGGATGTCGTCGTCCTCATGACGGGCAACCGCGACTTCGTCTTGCAACTCTTGCAGGACGACGCGGCCCCTCGTCGCGCGGCGCTCGTCGAGTGGGTCCGACGCGGCGGGCAACTCGTCGTCTCCGTGGGGAGCAACCAGCAAGACGTGGCGAAATTACTCGCCAAGATGCCGCTCATCGACTGCAAGATCACGGGCGTCGAACTCAACCAAAAGCTCCCCGAGGTGTCGCGCGGTTGGAGCGACCGGACGGCCAACCGGCCCATCCTACAACAGGTCGAGTTGACGACGCTGGAACTCGGCGACCGGGTCGATGTCCTCGTCCGCGAGGAGCGCAAGCCGGTCATCGTCCAGGCGTCCTGCGGGCTGGGGCGCGTCCTCCTCGTGGCGTTCGACCTCGACGGGCCGAACTTCACGAAGTGGGACGGCCAGGAGAGTTTCTGGACGCGCACCCAGAACGAGATCGCGCCGTACCTCGTCAAGCGCGGCGTGAAGGGGGCGAAGCGCGCGCCCCAAATCCAGGGCAACCCCGGCGACCAGCCCATCGACGACGGCGAACAGTCTTCGATGCAGGCCCGGCTCAAGCGCGGGATCGACTCCTTCGAGGAAGTCCCGGCCATCTCGTTCGGGTGGGTCGCACTGTTCATCCTCTTCTACATCGCCCTGGTGGGGCCGCTCGACTACTTCATCCTCAAGAAGCTCTTCAAGCGCCTGGAGTTGACCTGGGTCACGTTCCCGATCTCCGTGATCGTCGTCAGCGTGGCGGTGTACTTCGCCGCCTACGGCCTCAAGGGCGAGGAGTTGCGCATCAACAAGATCGACATCGTCGAAATCGACCTGGCCGACACGAAGCAGGTCTACGGCTCGACGCTCTTCTCGCTGTTCAGCCCGCGCGTCGCGGCCTACACCGTGGGGATCGAGCCGGCGAGCGACACCTGGACCGCCCCCGTGCCGGCCGAGGCTCCGGGGCCGGTCGTCACGCTGCTCGAGGCGGGGGACTCGACGACACGCGCCGGATCGCAGGCGCTGTTCCGTCGACCCTACGAGTACGCCGAGGAGGAGGTCGGGCTTCGCCGGGTGCCGATCCCGGTGTGGTCCACGCGGTCGTTCAAGGCGTCGTGGCGCGCCCCCCTCAAGGCGAAGACGCCAGCGATCGGCACCACCGACGACGCGGGGCCGATCCGCAAGTCGCGGTCAGGCAACGGGTTGGCGGGCCGGATCACGAACAACCTGGGCGTGAAGCTCACAGGCGTGGCCCTGTTCTACGAGTACAGGTGGTACTGGCTCGACACGCTCGAGCCGGGCGAAGGGAGGCAGATCGAGCAGTACTTCGCGGGGGACGCCCAGAATCAGAACCGCGAGGTGAGCAAATGGTTCGCCGACAAGAAGATACTCGCACCGGGCGTGCCCCTGTCCCCATCGGGCCGACCGATCGACTCCGGATTCGACGCGTCTCGTCCGGGGGTCTTTCGCCTTCTCAAGTCGATGTTCTTCTTCCGCGCCAGCGATCAGCCGGGCGAGTCGAACGCCGGGCTGCGTCGCTTCGACCAGACGTGGCGGCTCCGCGACATGCCACAGCACCCGACTCCAGACCGTCCCCGCTACCGCGACGAGGTCATCCTCGTCGCGCGCACGCCGATGCTGTCCGACCTCGCCGAGTCGGCGACTATCCACCCCGCCTCGCCTAGCCAACTGTGGGTCGGCGACCTACCCGGAGGCGACCGGACCCGGCCCAAGACCCCCGGCATCATGACGCAGGAGACCTTCCTTCGCGTCTACATTCCCGTCGCTCGCTGAGATGCTGTCAGCTATCAACTGTCAGCTATCAGCCAGAATCGGTCTACCCAACCCCAGCCGTTCACGCTCTCCCTCTGGCTGAGAGCGGATAGCTGATAGCTGAGAGCTTCTACATCATGATCGAAACTCGCGACCTGACAAAGATGTACGGCGAACTGTACGCCCTCAACCGCCTCTCGATCAAAC
>JANXSH010001207.1 GCA_025356615.1 Planctomycetia bacterium
GTGGAGCGGATGCTGACCGTGTTGGGCAGCTGCCGGCAGCAGGAGCGGGACGCGCTGGCGTTCCTGACCGATTGCGTCCGCGCCGAGCGCGATGGCTCGCCCCGCCCTTCCCTCGTCCCAGTTACTCCGTGAACGCATACGGAAAATGATCCGGTGTCCCAAGTGTTCGGGCGCGATCGCCGTGCCGCTACCGGAAATCGAAGAGGTCGAAGGGGTGGAGGAACTCGAAGAAGCCGAGCCTGAAAGGGGCCGGACCACGAAGCAAGTCCCCGCACGCCGGCCAGCCGTCGCCGAAGAGGAGGACGAGGACGAACGCCCATCCCGTCGGCGCGAGCGCGAGGCGGACGAGGAAGAAAAGCGCCCACAGAAGCGCCGCAAGAAGCCGAAGAAGGCGCGGGGCGGCGGTTCGGGGCTGAAGGTCGCCGTAATCGTCGGCGCGGTCCTGTTCCTCGTCGGGCTGGGGGTGGGCGGCTACCTCCTCTTCGGTTCCAAGTTCGGCAGTTCCGCGAATTCGCCAGCGGAGTCGATGAACGATGTCGCAGCCACCCTCGCCTCTGTCACGGACGAGGCCAGCGCCAAGGCGGCTCAGCCGAGGCTCGTCTCGCTCGGCGGGCAGCTCCGAGCGAACTACGAAAGGGCCAAGGCCATCCTGAAAGGGCCGGGGACGAAGGAGTACGACGAAATCTTGGCCGACGCTTACCGGAGTCCGGCGAATTATCGAGCTTTCATCGAAAAGATGGAGAAGGACAAGGAAGAAGGTGCAGTCGCCTCGCGCAGGATGCTCATGGAACTGGCGAGAGTAAACAAACTTCCCGGCGGCAAGGAACTGATCGACGCCTTCTACGAAGCCTGGGGTGAGGGGAGTTCCGTGGCGAAGCTGGGTATGATCGGTGCGAACTCCGAGCAGCGACTAAAGGATGCACGGGCCGCGAACGATAAGAAACGCACGCGAGAGAACTACGACAAGGTCGAGGTCGGCATGAGCTTGTTCCAGGTGCGAGACCTCCTCGGCCCCGGCGACACCGAAAACCTCGAGGCGTCCGGAGTCGTGAAGGCCCGATACCCCGCCCCTCTCGGCACGATCACCTACAAGCAGGGCGTCGTGGTCGAAAAGACTCCCTGACCGACCGGGACGCTACCTCGGCGCGTCCAAGGCACAGACGCTCATCCGCTGGTGATCGTCTGGTCGAGTGTGCGGACGACCAGTGCAGCGGAGGATATTTTGCCCTTCCCTCGAATCGGCCCGCGCCTTAGAGCATAAGCGAGACGACATCGCACGCCACCTAGCAAGGAACGCACATGACCGCCACGGCGACCCAACCTACCGAAACCCCCGTCCCTGGGGCGCGGCACGCACTGATACTCCTCGTCCTCATCAACCTGTTCAACTACATCGATCGGCAGGTGTTGGCGGCCGTCGAGCCGCAGATCCGCGCCGAGTTCTTCCCGAAGGTCGCCGACGCGGCGGGCGACCTCGTCGAGCCGGAGAACGCCAAGGCGCTGACGGGCTTCCTGTCGTTCGCGTTCCTGGCGACGTACATGCTGACCGCGCCGATCTTCGGGGCGATGGCGACGCGGATGCCGCGCTGGCGGCTGATCGGCTTAGGGGTCGTCATCTGGAGTCTCGCCTCGGGGGCGTCGGGGCTGTCGCCGTTCTTCGGGGACCACCTGGGAGGCGGGATGGTTCCCCTGTTCGGCTATGTGCTGCCGGTCGTCTATCTCGTGATGTTGTTTACGCGATGTCTTGTCGGACTCGGCGAGGCGGCTTACGGCCCCGTCGCCCCGGACATCATCTCCGACCTGTTTCCCCAGAGCAAGCGCGGCCAGGTGCTGGCGTGGTTC
Source organism: Planctomycetia bacterium (assembly GCA_025356615.1). GTDB lineage: Bacteria > Planctomycetota > Planctomycetia > Gemmatales > Gemmataceae > JANXSH01. The sequence continues at coordinate 1,843 of JANXSH010001207.1, forward strand.
TACGCCGCCATCCCCTTCGGCGGCGCGCTGGGCTACTCGCTCGGGGCGCTGGTCGTCGCGAAAACGGGCGACTGGCGCAACGCCTTCTACCTCGTCGTGCCCCCCGGAATCCTTCTCGGCATCTGGTGCCTACTCATGCCTGAGCCTTCTCGCGGGGGGGCCGACCAGACCGTCCCCGGCCATCGGCAGGGGAAGTGGTCCGACTACTTGTTCCTCCTGCGCATTCCGTCGTACACACTGAACACTCTCGGGATGACGTTCATGTGCTTCGCGATAGGCGGTCTCGCGTTCTGGGCACCTGGCTTCCTCACCGACGCGGGGTATCGCGCCGATCACCCGGTCCCCCATTTCCTGGGCCTCGATCCGGTGACGGTCTTCGGCGGCATGACGGCCCTCCTCGGACTCCTGGCGACGATCCTCGGCGGCCTCGCCGGCGACGCCGCACGCAAGCGATTCTCGGGGTCGTACTTCCTCGTATCGGGGGCAGCGATGTGCGTCGGCTTCCCGGCCCTCCTGTGGATGGTCGCGTGGAGGGACGATTTCCCCCTCGCCTGGATCCCGATGGGTGTCTTCGTCTTCTGCCTGTTCTTCAACACCGGTCCGACGAACACCATCAACGCCAACGTCGTCCACCCCCTGCTGCGGTCGCGCGGCTTCGCCCTGAA
>JANXSH010001218.1 GCA_025356615.1 Planctomycetia bacterium
CCCAAAAAGGGAGGGGGAGCCGGAGGCATGTCTGAAGGGGTAAAGTCTCCCACTGGCCGGTCTTGCTCCCCCTCCCCTTTAGGGGAGGGGGCTGGGGGGTGGGGTCAGACGCTGGGAGACCTCACCTTTTCTCTTGTGTAGATGCCAATGCCTTTTAGGGAAGGGGGGTAGAGGGTTAGGTCGGACCAGCATCTCGCTGCGATCTCCTCACGATGCCGACGCCCCCTCAAGCCGCGACCGATCGCCGATCGACGAACCCGCCTAGGATCTCCATCAGCCCCCGGTAGTGGTCGTCGAACGTCCATCGCGCCGCCGCGCGCCGGGCCGCCGTCGCGCACGCCTCGCGCCGGGCCGGGTCGAGCATCTCGCGCATCGCCTTAGCTAATCTTGCCTCGTCGTGCGGGTCGTCGAGGAGGTGGCCTTCTTCGCACTCTCCACTCACACCAGAACGGCGCATCTGCTCGCCCGCGCCGTTGCATCGGGTCGTGATGACGGGCAGGCCGCAGGCCAGCGCCTCCAAAACGACGTTGGCGCAGGGGTCGTAGAACGTCGGATGCACCAGCAGATCTGCCGCGAAGTAGGCGTCGCGCATGTCGGCGCAATAGCCGACGAATCGCACCCGCTCCTCGACGCCGAGTCGTCGCGCCTCTCTTCGCAACGAGGCGGACGGTTCACTGCCGACCACTACGGCAGTAATTAGTGTATCTCGCAGTCGCGCCATCGCGCGTAAGAACGGCTCGATCCCTTTGAGGCGAAGGTTCATCCCGGCGAACAGGGCGACGCAGCGCGTGTCGTCGATGCCCCACGCGGCCCGCGATCGCCTCCGGCGCTCGGGCCGGTCGTCTTCCCTGAGCCGATCGGGCATCGGCGCGATGGGCAAGACGCGCACGGCTTCCGCCGAGACATCGCCGCGCGCGAGCAGGTGGCCGCGAACCATCTCGCTGATCGCCACGACGATCGCTCCCTGCCGTGCGAGCTGCCCGCGCTCGAGCGACAGTAGGGCCAGGTGCGTCGGGTCGAATCGGCGTGCGAGACGCAGCCCGGCCCGGACGAAGGCGCTTCGGTGCTTCGCCCGACTCAGGCGGACCGAGGCGGGGCATTCTCCCCCTTGCGGGTAGTAGACATCGACGCCCTCGATCTTGTCGAACCCGATGCTTACGTCATGATTTGCCTGTGCCAGGAGCGACGAACACGCTCGGCTGAACAGCCGCGCGCGGCTGAACCGCAGGCAGAACGGGAGGTCGATTTGGTGATACCGAATGCCGGTCGGCAACGCCTCGGCGTCCCAGCGGGAGGCGTACAGGTGGACGGCGTGGCCGTCGCCGACGAGTCGGCGGGCCAGGCCGGCGATGTAGGTCTCGCAGCCTCCCTGAGAAGGGATCACACTGGGGTAACAGAGCGCAAGGTTCATCGACGACCCATCAGGCGGCTTGGTTCCGACGCGCCTGGAGACGCAGGTTGTGTTGGCGGTAGCGCCGCCACTTGAGCAGAATCGCCCAGCGGAGGAGGCGGTAGGACCAGCGCCGCGAGCCTGGCCCACGGTAGTGCATCCAGAAGGCGAGTTGGTCGCGCGTATCGACTCCCGTGACCTCCGACGAATACAAGAGTTGCGCGAGATCCTTCATCAGCCAGACTCCCCACGTCCAGGGGTGGTACGTTAGCCGATGCAGGTCGATCATGAAGACGCGCCCGCGCCAGCCCGCGCCGCACGGCCCGTCGGCCTCGCCCGCAGGCATCGATGCCGTGTCCGGCTCGGGGATGAAGAAGTGACAGAGGTACAGATCCTTGTGGTAGTGCTTGCGGTCGTGGAGCAGGCGTGTGAGTCGTGCGATTTCGACGATCAGCCCGCGCTTCCAGCGACGGAACACCTCCTCGGGGAGGCGCGATTGGGCGAGCGGAATCGCGTCATGGAGGGCCAGCATCCCCGTGAGCTCCTCGACCGCGAGGAAGCTCTGGAGCTTGCCGCCCGGTAGCAGGTAGTCGGCGACGGCGACGGTCGCGGGCACGGGGATGCCTTGCTCGCGCGCCCACTCGAGGTGGTCGTACTCCATCATCGCTGGCGACCAACTGGCGCGCGGAAAGACGAGCGCTCTCCAGGCGTCCCAGAAGGGGATCTTGTAGTGTCGCTTGAGGAACACCGCCAGTCGCCGACCGGAGCCGTCCGCCGCGTTCAACACCAGTCGGCCCGTCGATCGGCCCTGTTTGGCGTGGAACTGGTCGGTGACGGAGACATCCATGATGCGGTCGGCCCAGTCCGTCCCGGCGAAGAACGCCCAGTCGGGCCGCTGTCGTTGTCGTCGCCAGCCGCGAAAGAGGCGAGTCCAGAAGCCTGGGGGTCGGTCCACGGTATCGCCCTCATCAGCCGAGAAATGATCCACCACGCCGGACGCCGCCGATAGCGCTAGAGGCTCTCGGTGGGCCGGCTCTTCCTCCGCGTAGCCGCGGAGGATCTCCCCCGCCTTGACTTCCGTGACGCCGCACTCACGCGCCATCGTCACCGCCCGCGCCCGATCGACATTCGCGCGCGTCGAACACGGTCGGCGTAGAGCGGTGATACCCTCGACCTCATGTACGAACAGGCGAGGGCCGTCGGGGGAGTTGGCGACGACGAACCCGCCGAGGCCCGCATCTCGGAGGTAGCAGCATGCTCCGTGCATGCGTGCGAGTGTGGCCCCTAGACGGCGGAGGGTGTCCGACAGACGATCGCCCTCGGCCCGTCGGAGCCAGGTCGAGAGGCCGACCGTGTTCGCCCTCGGGCTTAGGAGCAAGAACGACTCGAACGATCGGAACGACACCCAACGCCGGCCCATCGCCAGGATGGCCGGAACTCCGACGCCGTGCCGCTCGAGCCGCCACAGCAGGGTTGCCATCCTCTGCTCAGGGCTGGGCCGCGTCTTGCCTAAGAGGAGGCGACGGATCGCCGACTTCAGAGACACCGACGCGCGGCGATGTATCAGGAGTGTTCGCGACCCGCTCGGCAGATCGACCCAACGGCGTGTCAGGGGCGTCGGACCGGGGGGCTGTTCTGCTAAATGGAGCCAGTCGAGCGATGAGCCACCCGTGAGGTCCGCCATCGTCGGCGTGATGCACAAGGCTTCGCCATCGAGACAGATCCATGCCTGGGTCGTCGAGTTCGCCACCTGGCCCTTCTCGCGGATGTGTCGCCGACGGCGCAGACGGCAGGCGACCCGATCGACCTCGGCCATCAGGGGACGTGCCGCACTCCGGTCACTCTCGTAGGCACGCAGGAAAGCGACTCGCTCGCGCACGCCGACGAGAGTCTCCGGGACCGTCGCGTGCAGGGCGGCGAGGTCGCGAATCCGGGCCGCGCGGGGGATCCACGGGCCGCGCCAGGCGCGCTGCCAGTCGAGGAGGTAGATATCGTCCTCGCGCACGAGGACGTGCTTGGCGTAGAGGTCGCGGTGAAAGAATCCCGCCGCGTGCAGTCGGCCCAGCGCCTGCCCCACACGAGCCGCTAGATTACGACGCCCGGAGGCGTCCAGGGTCGCCATCGCCTCGGCCAGGGGTTTTGCCCCGGACACCTCTTCGACGAGGAGGAACGCCCGGCCCTCTTCATCTTCGCCGGTCGCCAGCCAGCGCGGAGCGGGGAGGGAATCGCGCTCGAGGGCCTGGAGGACCGCAGCCTCGCGGACGCACCGCGCCGCCCAGCCGTAGCCGGTCAGGAAGTTCGTCAGCCGGGTCGTCCAGCGGACATCCTGCTCGCGCTTGAGGTAGACGACCCGGCCATCGAGTGTGAGCCGCCCCACCTGCCTGCCCAGGTGCCCGCTGACGATGACCGCCTCCAGGTCGAGGAAGTCGCCCGCCTGACAAAGCCCCAGACTGCGTAGCCAGGATGCCTCGGTCGGATTGAAGCTCACATACCCACTCTGGCCGATCCGACGCGCACGCCGGGTCCGCGTGAGGAGAACCCCACAGACAGGCACCAGCAAGAAGAGGACATAGAGCATTTAGTCGATCAGTCGTTAGGAATGGTGTAGGGTGGGTCGAGCGGAGCGAGGCCCACCAGAGCGCC
>JANXSH010001237.1 GCA_025356615.1 Planctomycetia bacterium
CCCCTGTGGAGAAGCCGCCCGAAGTGAAGCCCCCCGAAGTGAAGCCCCCGGTAGTCAAGACGCCTGAGCCGAAGCCTGCCAAGGGGATCGTCATCAAGCGACGCTCCGAGCGTAGCGAAGACGACCTCGTCAAACAGATCAAATACGTCCCCGCTCTCTTCCTCGACCGGACGTTCGCGCAGGCCGATTCGAAAGCAGCGATCCGCTCGGCGAATCTCGCCCATGCGGCGGGGAAAACCCACAGCGACACGACGCTCGTAATGCTCGACAAGCGAGCAGACCTCGCCGGCCTGCCGCTCCGCCGGGGCGAGGCGTGCCGTCTCACGCCGGCGGCAACGAACCACCTCAATGACGGCTCCCTCGCCCTCCGCACGGTCCTTTCGACCACGCTGGCGGACCCGTCCCGGCTATCGACCTCGCTGATGGCCGACAAGGCTCGGTTCAACAAGTGGCAGAAGCCCGAGGCCGTCCCGGCCCTCATGCAGATGCTCATGGCCGAGAACGAGGCCGTGCGCGAAGTCCTCGTCGATCAGGTGGCCCGGATCGAAGGGAGGCCCGCGACGGAAGCGCTGGCCCAGCTCGCGGTGTTCGACCTCAACCCGCGCGTCCGCGAGCAGGCGATTCGCGCCCTCGAAAAGCGCCCCGTCAAGGACTACCGCGAGATCCTGTTGAAGGGGTTCGACCACCCCTGGCCGGTCGTCTCGGAACACGCCGCCGAGGCCGTCGTGGCGCTCAGGCTCAAGGAGACGATCCCCGCACTCCTCACGCAACTCGACAAGCCGGACCCGCAGGCCCCGTACAAAAAGCCGGGCAGCACGGTGCCTATCGTCAAGGAGTTGGTTCGGGTCAATCACCTGTCCAACTGTCTGATGTGCCATCCGCCTTCGACGAGCACGACGGACAAGGTTCGTGGCCTGGTGCCCCGGATCGACCAGCCCATTCCCACGGGCGTTGCGTATTACGCCTCCAATCAAGGGCAGTTCGTCCGCGCCGACATCACTTACCTCAAGCAAGACTTCTCCACGACGCTCCCCGTCGAACATCCGGGGAAGTGGCCCGCCCAGCAACGATTCGACTTCGTCGTCCGTGAGCGAATCGCCAAAGAAGCCGACTTCAAAGCCAGCACCATCCGAAAGGCGGCCGGTCCGACCCAGCAGCAGAAGGCGACCTTCTTCGCCCTGCGCGAGCTGACCGGCCAGGATCCCGGCCCCACGGTCGAGGACTGGAAGAAACTCACCCTCGGTCGCACGCTCGATGTCCGCCTCCGCTATCGTGGGTTCAGCGGCGCGCGAGCGCTCGCGGTCGATGACAAGGGCCGGGCGTACATCGCCATCGGGACACAGATCGTCCGCCAGGAGGGCGACGCCAAGCCCGAGGAGTGGCTGACCGCCGAGGGCGACACCAAGTGGAAGGGCCTTACACTCGATCGCAAGGGCCACCTGCTCGCCGGACGATTCAACCCCGCCGACGTGACCCGCGTCGATCGCGACACCAAGGCGATCACCTCGCTGGCCTCGCGTATCGGGGGCAAAGTTCTGCACGGCCCGCGCCGCATGGTCATGGACAAGAACGAGGGCATCTACTTCGGCGAGGAGCCGAACGCCGAGGCCAAGACCGGCGGGGGCGTGTACTACCTCTCGTCGCTGGGCAGCGTGAGCAAGGCGGCGACGGGTCCGGGTCGTGTTCGCGGGCTGGACCTCTCCCCCGACGGTAAAACCCTCTACGCCGCTCTGGGCACCAGCCCCGACGTGTGGGCGTTCCCCGTCGAGTCGGCCGGATCGCTCGGCAAGGGTCGAGTCTTGGGGAAGCTCGATACGCACGGCGGTAAGGCGGGGTCGGCCACGGGTCTCGCGGTCGATGGCCGTGGGCTGGTCTACGTCCTCAACGGCCCGACCCAACAGATCGAGGTCTTCGGCCCGGAAGGCGCGAGCCTCGCCAAAGCCCGCATCGACGAGGCACCCGTCGCCTGCGCCCTGGGCGGCGAGAATCGCCAGACGCTCTATGTGTTGACGCCCACTGCCCTATACGCCGTCGCCCTATCGGCCGAGTCGAAGGTCACTGCCGCGAAGTGAAACGCGGCATCCGTTCCGGTTCCTCTTGCCCTTGTCAGAGAGGAAGGGGGACCGGAGCGATAACACTCTCAGGCGGAGGAGCAATTGTTCCATTCCCAGGGACAACGGATCGCGCCTCCGATCACAATTTTTGCCACCGCAGGCGCAGGGCATTGGCGATCACCGAGAGCGAACTCGAACTCATGGCCACGCTCGCCCAGATCGGACTGATCTGCACCCCGATCAGCAGGTAGAGCAGGCCGGCGGCGACGGGGACCGTCAGCACGTTATAGGCGAAGGCCAGGATCAGGTTTTGTCGAATGCCCGCCATCGTCGCTCGGCTCAACCGCCTCGCGCTGGCAATGCCCCGGAGATCGCCACGAACGAGCGTCACGCCCGCGCTGTGGATGGCCACGTCGGTGCCCGTGCCCATCGCGATGCCGATCTGCGCCTGCGCCAGAGCCGGAGCGTCGTTGACGCCGTCGCCTGCCATCGCAACGATGTTCCCCTCTTGCTGGAGGCGCTTGACTGCGTCGGCCTTCTGCGCCGGCAGCACTTCCGCGATGACCTGATCGATGCCGAGGGTCCGTGCCACGGCTTGGGCGGTCGTCCGGCTGTCGCCGGTGAGCATGACGATCCGTAGACCGTCCTCGTGCAGCAGGCGGATCGCCTCCGGGGTCGTCTCGCGGATCGGGTCGGCGACACCCAGTAACCCGGCGAGCTTCGCCTCGATGGCTACCAGCACGACCGTTTGGCCCTGACCCCGTAGCGATTCCAATCGTGACTCGACCTGGACGATCTCGATCCCCTCATCTTTCAGAAGGGCCGGGTTGCCCAGTGCGACGCGCCGGCCTTCGACCTCGCCGAGTACGCCCTTGCCCGTCACCGAGCGGAAGTTCGTCACCGTCGGGATGGCGAGAGCGCGGGCCGTCGCCCCCTCGAGGACCGCCCGCGCCAGGGGGTGTTCGCTGCCGCGTTCCAGGCCGGCGGCGAGACGCAGCAGCTCTTCTGCACTGAAGCCTTCCATCGGTTCGATCGTGACGAGCTTCGGCTTGCCCTCGGTCAGTGTGCCCGTCTTGTCCACGACGAGGACGGTGGCCTTGCCCAACACCTCCAACGCCTCGGCGTCCTTGATGAGGATGCCGGCCTCCGCACCCCGCCCGACGCCGACCATGACGGCCATCGGCGTGGCCAATCCAAGCGCGCAAGGGCAGGCGATGATGAGTACCGCGACGGCGTTGACCAGACCCAACGCCCAGCGCGGCTCGGGTCCGAACAGCCCCCAGCACAGGAAGGTCAGGACGCTCACCGCCAGCACCGCCGGGACGAAGAAACGCGACACCCGGTTGACCAGCCGCTCGACGGGGGCGCGACTGCGCTGGGCCTCGCCGACCATGCGGACGATCTGCGCGAGCAAGGTGTCGCTCCCGACGCGCTCGGCGGCCATCAGGAACGAGCCGGTCCCGTTGACGGTCCCGCCGATCACCTTGGCCCCCGGCCCCTTCTCGATGGGGATCGGCTCGCCCGTGACTATCGACTCATCGACGGCGCTGGTCCCCTCGCGGACGATGCCATCGACGGGAACCCTCTCGCCCGGACGCACGCGCAGCACGTCGCCCACCCGAACGCTCGCCAGAGGCACGTCTTCTTCACGCCCGCCGGAGCGAACCACTCGGGCCGTCGCTGGGGCAAGATTCAGGAGCCGACGGATGGCCCCGGAGGTCTGTCCGCGTGCCCGCAGTTCCAGCACCTGACCCAGCAACACCAGCACCACGACAACGGCGGCGGTGTCGAAGTACGTCTCGATCGCGCCGTGTCTCAGGAAGCCCTCGGGGAAGCTGCCCGGCGCGACGGTGGCGGCAACGCTGTAGAGGAAGGCGGACCCGACCCCAAGGGCGATGAGCGTGAACATATTCGGACTGCGGTGGAGGACCGATACCCTGGCACGCTCGAAGAACGGCCAGCCGCACCACAGGACGACCGGCGTCGCCAGGAAGAGTTGTACCCAGTTCATGAGGCCCATGTCGAGAAACCCCAGCGGCCTGCCGGGGATCATGTCGGCCATCGCCAGGACGAACACGGGCAGCGACAGAACCGCCCCGATCCAGAAGCGCCGCGTCATGTCAGCAAGTTCGGGGTTGGCAGCCTCTTCGACCTGGACGGCACTCGGCTCCAGGGCCATGCCGCACTTGGGGCAACTCCCCGGTCGATCGCTGACGACCTCGGGGTGCATCGGACAAATCCAGGTTACGTTATCTCTCGAGTGTTGGACGGGATGCGTCGTTTGTGCGAGGTAGCGCGTCGGGTCGGCCTGGAACTTGCCGACGCAGGAGGTGGAGCAGAAGTGGTACGTCTGACCTTGATACTCCACCTTCCCGCGAGCGGTTGCCGGATCGACCGTCATTCCGCAGACTGGGTCGATGACGGAGACAGGCTTGTCCGTATTCGCCCCGTGACAGCAATCGTGTACTTCATCCGGATGGGTTTCCATGATCGTCTCCTCGATGATGCCCAGCGTGTGTTGTCGAATAGTATGAAGCAAGTTAGAGTCTGTTTTGAAAAAATCCAGCTAGAAAATCAAGTACGGTCCGAGTCGGGTGGGCGGAATCCGGGCTATTCGCTATGCTAGTATTATGAATACCAAAGTATACCCTGCCGACACCACCCCCGCCCAATGGGAAATCATCCAAAGAGCGATCCCGCCTAAGCAATGCAGGGGTCGCCTGCGGATCGTTGAATTACGCCGCATCGTCAATGCCATATTCGTAAGACTTCAGCGTTCTGAACAAGATCCAAAAAATGCCATCAGGAGGAGCTTTTCCGCGAAGAAAGAAGCTGGTCGGAAAGCCGATGGATCAGTATTTCTATCATTGCCGCCCCTTCCATGTATATTTTTGTCGCATTAGTTCAGAAGACTGATGTTTTACCCATATTCTACATTTCCCGTAGTGGGTGCCAATATTACCCCGGCCCGAAATATTGTCAATAATTACGGCCCTGCGGCGTATTGGGCGCAGGGGTGACGGAAGTAGCTCTTGACGTGTTCGGGCAGGTGCAGCAGCCCGCGCATGAATCGCTGGATTCGGGACCGTAGCTCT
>JANXSH010001330.1 GCA_025356615.1 Planctomycetia bacterium
GAACATGTAGCCCGTCATGCCTCCCGGCATGTCCAGGCCGACACACCGGCCCATGAAGTCCACGCACCAGAGGATTTGCGGCAGGAGGATGCCGACCGCCGGCATCGACGCCAGTAGCGGGCTTTCGAGCCATACCGCGCCGAGGGCGAAGAACAGCGCCACATCGCAGAAGTAGAGGAAGTTCGTTGGGCCGTAGTCGTGCCAGTAGACCGGGACGAGGACGAGCATGAATGCTGTGTAGGCGATCTTGAGCGCCAGGGGGATGCGATTGCTCGGAAGCATGGGGCGGTCTCTCGGGTCTCTAGATGTCGCGGTGTTTGATCGGGTCGATCGTGCTGGAGTTCACGCATCCTGTCGTCTAGATGGCGTATGGTTCGGGAGGATTCTGCCAACCCTCGCGATAGGCAGCAAATCAGAAACCGCGATGCTGTGCCCCCGGAAGGAGCAGCGGAGGTAACGTCATCGGTTCCTTTCGCATGCCGATCGTTTGGCGGGTCTCTTCGCTTTCATTTCACGAACACTCCCCCTCCCAACCTATCGGAATCCCTCCGTGCGAAGCCTCCGAGGTTTCCCTCGTGCCGATCGTTCGTACAATGAGCGACACGATCCGCCATCCCCGTCGAGGCACACCCATGACCCACCTCTCCCGCGCCCTGTTTTGCGTCCTGCTCTGCGCCTCGTTCGCCCCGGCGGCGACTCAGACGTTGTCGTTTACCGTCTCGGCGGGCAAGTACGATCGCAAGGACGAGGTCGTCCGCTTGCCGGTCCGCTCGAAAGAACTGTCGGTTGACGGGGCCAGGATCCTCGACGCAAAGGGTAAACTGTTCGCCATCGGGCAGGTGGCCCGCGCCGGGCTGGCGTCCCCCGCAGGGGTCCGCGAACTCTTCTTCGTCCTGCCCGAGTTGAAGGCCGGCGTGAGCCTCGAGCTGACCGCCGAGTTCGTCTCCTACTCGCGCGAGAAGCCCGGCCCCGACGATTTCACCTGGCTCGGGAGCAAGCATTGGTTGACCCTCAGCCGGGGCAAACGCCCCGTCCTGCGTTTCAATCACCCCACTCTCGACGAGTCGTCGCCGGAGGCGCGTGCGGCGACCTTCAAGCCATTCCACGAGGTCTACTCGCCCGACGGCAAGCAGCTCGTGACCAAGGGCGTCGGTGGGGAGTTCACCCACCACCGAGGGCTGTTCTACGGCTTCATGAATGCGAGCTATGGCAAGAACAAAGTCGATATCTGGCACTGCAAGGGCGACACGCACCAGGCCGCCGGGGAGCTGACCATCAGCGAGGCGGGGCCGGTCATGGGCAGGCACCGCGTCCGCATCGACTGGAACGGCGTCAAGAAGGAGACGTTCGCCGAGGAACTACGCGAGGTCGGCGCGTTCGCCGTCCCCGGCGGGACGCTCATCGAGTTCGTCTCCAAGCTGACGCCGACGAACCTGCCGGTTAAGCTCGACGGCGACCCTCAGCACGCCGGGTTCCACTTCCGCGCCAGCGACGAGGTCGCGAGCAGGACCAAGGACCAAACGATCTTCATCCGCCCCGACGGCGCGGGCAAGCCCGGCACCGAGGTCAACTGGCCCGGCAACGAGAAACACGTCGATCTACCCTGGCTCGGGATGAGCTTCGTCGTCGGCGGCAAGCGATTTACCGCCGCCTACCTCGACCGCCCGACGAACCCGAAGGAGGCGCGCTTCAGCGAACGGACCTACGGGCGCATCGGGTCGTATTTCGTGACCACCGCGACGAAGGAAAAGCCGCTCGTCGTCGTCTACCGTGTGTGGCTCCAGGAAGGCCAGATGAAGCCCGAAGAGATCGCGGCCAAGAGCCGGGCCTTCGTCGAGCCGGTAACAGTGAAGCTGAAGTGAGATACTGCCAACAAAACAATTTAGCCACAGATGAACACAGATAAGACCGGAGAATCAGTATCCATACAGCAGCCGGAGCGTTGACTCGGTTTTCCTCTGCCTTCTGTCTTATCTGTGTTCACCTGTGTTCATCTGTGGCTAACTCCTCTTTTCTGGAATGCCGGAGAGTCCCATGCCCCCGAGATTCGCACGCTTCTTCGCCCTCGCCGCGCTGACGGCCCTGCTCGGCTCGGCGTCCGCACGGCAGGCCGAGAAGAAGACGGACCGCCGGTTCGACGGCAAGACGATCGCGGAGTGGATCACCGCACTCGCCTCGAGCGAGGTGGACACTCGGCGGATGGCGGCCCTGGCGTTGGCCCGCGCCGGTTCGGCGTCGCTGCCTGCCGTCAAGAGTCTCGTGACGGCAATCGACGACAAGGACGAAACCGTCCGATTCTATGCGATCCAGGCGATCGGGAGGATCGGCGCTCCGGCGAAGTCGGCCATCCCCGCGCTGGTCAAGGTGATCCGCTCCGAGAGAGGGCAGATCATCCGTGTCAGCTCCATCGCTCTAGGCCGAATGGGTAAGGACGTAGGCCCGGATCTGGCCAAGGCTCTCGAGAATGACAGCTTTCGGGCTAGGCGGGACATCGTCACGGCTCTTATTGCGGCGAAGGCCGACCAGAAAGAAGTTCTCGACGCCTTGATCAAGACGATCGAAACAGACATCGACCCCGAGGTCTGTCAGTTGGCGTCGATCGCACTGGGCAAAATAGGCAAGCCAGCCGTACCCGCACTCATCAAGGCGCTCGGCTCGACCAAGCCCGACGTGCGGTATCACGCCGTCGTCGCAGCCCGTGAGCTGCGCGCGGAGGCGGCTCCGGCAATCCGCGCGCTCGTCGGCTGCTTGAAAGATACCGATGTCGAAGTCCGCTCGATCGCCGCCTCGGCCCTGGCTCGCCTCGGAGAGGCAGCCGTACAACCGCTCACGGAAGCCCTCGCTGCGAAGGATGCCGACACCCGTCGCTTCGCCGCCTTGGGGCTGGGACAGATCGGCTCCGCCGCCAAGACCGCCGTCAAACCCCTCCTGAAGGCGCTCGAGGATGAGGACGCGACGGTCAAAGCCGCTGCCGCCGGGGCGCTAGGGTTGATCGGCGACCCTGTGGCCGTCAAGCCGCTCTCGATACTCTTGACGCATAAAGAGGTCGAGGTCCGCCGGGCCGCAGCTCAGGGGCTAGGGGAGATCGGCGTCGAGGCGAAGTCGGCCGTCGATGCGCTCCTCGTCGTGATGAAGGAGAAGACGCGGGCGACGCGCGAGGCCGCCGCCGTGGCCCTCCTCCGCATCGGCAAGCCAGCCGTCCCGGCCCTCGTCAGTGTCCTGAAGGAGAAGGACGAGGAGTTGCGTATCCTCGGCATCATTGCCTTGGGCATGATCGGCAAGGAAGCCGCCGGGGCCGTAGGCGCGATGGCCGCCGTTCTAAAGGACGAAAACTCCGAAGTCCGCGTCTACGCCGCACGATCTCTCGAGCGACTCGGCCCCGTCGCCAAGGACGCGATCAAGCCCCTGGAAGCGGCATTGAAGGACGAATCGCCAGCCGTCCGTAAGGCCGCCCGCAGTGCGCTGGACAAGATCGATCCGCCGAAATGAAGGGGCTACGAAGCCACGCCCTTCGAGTACAGGGAGAGGAGTATTCCTCTTCCCTGTGGCGGCCTGGATCACTTCTTTAGCCCCTCGCGGGTGAAGGTGCCCTTCTCGAACGTCGGGTTGATCTCCAGGTCGCGGAAGTAGTACGACCCGATCAACTCGTCGCCCTTGCCGACCAGATGGGTGCCGACCTGGAGGCACGTCTGGGTATCGACGTAGTATGTCGCCTGGACGATACCTTCCTTATCGGCGGTTTTGGACGCGGTGCGCTTCAGTTCCCACACGGGACGATCACCGAATTGAGGGATCGTCTTGGGGCCGCCGAAGACGACCTGGAGATCGTCGCGTTCGCGTGCTTCCTTCCACACCCGCAGCGTGGACTCGATGCTCTTCTGCATGCCGAACTCCGTGATCGGCACGCGCGAGGAACTCAGGGCGTCCTCACTGTCGGGTTTGATGCGGACGATACCCGCGAGCGAGCGCCACCCGGCGGGCTGAACGAGCATGTGGCCGTCGTTCTCGCCGGCGACGTAGCAGGTCTTGCGCGCGAGGTTGACGCCTTCTTTCCAGTCCATGCGGATGCAGTACGGTTGATCGCGGAACGAGAAGTGGACGCGCTGCTGGGGGCTGACCTTTCCCATGACCCGTTCGCGCATGAGGAGCGTCCCGCGTGTCGCCTTGATTTCGCGCGCGGTCTTGTCGCGGCATCGTTCGAGGAACGCGATCGGGTCCGTCTTGCCGAGCTGTCCGAGTTCGACCGTCGGCGTGGTAGTTTGGGCGGGCGCGGGGTCCGACTCCGGCTCCGAGAGGGAGGCGTCCGGCGTCGAATTGCAACCGATCGTAAGGCAGGCGAACAGACCCCAGTGCCAGCGAACCATCGCCAATCCTCCTCGGATACGCGGGAGGGAAGTCCCTAAACAAGGAACAGTGTACCGGAGGCGAGCGAAAAGCACAATCGAGAGACGGGAGAGTGGGGTCGGCAGTCGTGCCAAAGACTCTCCTGCTGCAAAAGGTGTGTTACGCCCGTGAGGCGAGGCGGGATCCGCGAGCGGTGGCGACGAATCCGGACGTGGCCCTTGCGAGGTTTTCCGCCTCCGTCTCGCTTTCGATGTCGGCCCGGACGAGGGTGTAGTAGCCGGGGTTTGCCCGCTCCATCGCGTCCCACTCTTCCTGTTCGCAGACGACACCGTGACCGCCCGGTTGGGTGTTATTGCCCTGTGTGTGCATTCGGTACACCACCCACGCAATCGTCTTTTGTGACTTCCGCATGCAAGCCTCCTAATCGTTGGCTTCGACGTATCCACCCTGTATTATACCACACAACTCCTTGATTGGTAACGATTTCACACGAATACGAGGCAAATGCAGCGTATCGACCTGCCAGCGATGGGTTGGAGGCGTCTCCGTTCACTCACCCGCGTCGCAATCCGCGACCCGGCTTGGCGTCGGTTCGCCGTCCGCCATGCAGCACCAGTTCGCCGTTGACGACGACGTGTTCCATGCCCACGGCGAGCGTCGCGCCGTCGTCGAACGTCGAGAGGGCGTCGATCGTTTCGGCATCGAAAACGATCACATCGGCCGCCATGCCTTCGCGAAGTAGGCCGCGATCCTTCAGCCCGAAGCGCCGGGCGGTGTTACCGCTGAGGCGTTGGACGGCCGTCTCCAGAGACCACGTCCCGGCCCGGACGTAGTGTCCGAGGTAGCGGGCGAAGCAGCCGCAGCCACGCGGGTGAGGCCGACTGCCCGTAAAGATGCCGTCGCTGCCGCCCATCATGCACGGGTGGCGGATGAGGGCGACGACATCTTCTTCCGACCGCTGGCGGTGCGGCACGACACAGCCGACCGCCATCTTCGACGCCACGAGCAATTCGCAAACGAACTTGCCCATCCGCTCTCGCGAATCGCTGCCGGCCGCCGTCGCCAGGGTCATCCCTTCGTAGCGCTTCCACTCGGGCGCTGCCACATAGCTGAGGCGCACGCTGTCCAAAAGGATGGTCGAGGTGACGAACCACTCCCGGAGACGAGGCCAGACCGCCGGGTCTCGCAGCCGCGCCAGGGTCGCTTCGAGGCCGTCCTCCTGGACCCACGGCGGCAAGGTGTACATGCCGACGATCGAGCTGCCGGCCAGGTAGCAGTAGAGGTCGAACGTCACGTCCACCCCCTCGGCCCGCCCCGCGTCGAGTTTCGGCACGACCAGCTCGGCTTGGCTGTTGAAGTGCGAGATGTGAACGCCCAAGCCCGCCTCCCGGCCGATCCGGTAGACCTCGTCCATCGAGGCCAGGACGCCTTCGGGGTCGTAGCGCCTCATGTGGGTGACATACACGCCCCCGAACGGGGCGATCGTCCGACACAGGTCGGTCAGTTCATCGACCTCGGCGTAACGGCTGGGGATGTAATCCAGGCCGCTCGACAGGCCGACGGCCCCTTGCTCCATGCCCTCGCGGACGAGGCTCTGCATGGCCCGGACCTCGTCCGCTCGGGGCGGGCGCGTCTCCAGGCCCATCACCTCCAGGCGGACGTTGCCGTTGGGCACCAGTGTGGCGACGTTGACGGCGGATGCGCGATCGAAGCACGCCAGGTATTCGGCCACACTCGACCAGGCTCGCCTTTCGCCGGAGAGGCGCGTCAACCAGTCGTGCCCCCCACTGAAGCCGGCCGTGTAGCGGCACATGTACTCGAGGACGCTCGGCGAGGCCGGGGCCATCGCGACCCCGTCTTGCCCGATGATGTATG
Organism: Planctomycetia bacterium; assembly: GCA_025356615.1. Taxonomy (GTDB): domain Bacteria; phylum Planctomycetota; class Planctomycetia; order Gemmatales; family Gemmataceae; genus JANXSH01. The sequence continues at coordinate 6,220 of JANXSH010001330.1, forward strand.
TCGTCACGCCCTGCCGGATGGCCGGTTCGTGCAGCGGATCGGTGAACAGCGCCAGGTCGCCGTGGACGTGGGCGTCGATCAGCCCCGGTGCCACCACCTTGCCCGTGGCGTCGATACGCACGCGGGCTGTCGCCTGCGCGAGATTTCCGATCGCGGCGATGCGATCGCCGATCAGGCCGACATCGCCATAGAACCAGGGGCTTCCGGTGCCGTCTATGACGCGGCCGGCGGTGATCAGTACATCGAATCGCGACGACATGGGACACCTCGACGGAAAAAGCTCACCCCCCAAACCCCCTTCTCCTGAACGGAGTGGAGGCTCGGGGTGTCTTCGGCAAGCCGTCGCTCAACTAAACTTCGTCTCCCCCGGCTTCGCCACGGGGGCGACGGGCAGCGCCCCGAATTCGTGCTTCTTCGGCGAGAGATCCTCGACGGACTTTTTCGCCATTTCCCAGGTGATCTCCTCGCCGGTGTACGTCGCCATCCGGCCCATGATCGCGAGGAGCGTACTCTGGGCCATCCACTCGCCGTCGTTGATGAACTTGCCCGAGCGGATGGACGCGAACAACTCGTCGTGTTCGTTCTGGTACATGTCCTCGGTGCGGTCGTTCGCCCTGGCGCGGTGGGTGTACGGCTTCTTGCCGGTGATGAGGTGGTCGCGTTGGGAGAGAATCTTCGCGGTGCCTTCCGTGCCGTAGACGAAGTCGGAGGTCTCCTGTTTCGTACCCTTCTGCTGTCGGCAGGAGTGGAACAGCTTGACGCCGTTCTTGTACTCGTAGATCACCGCGTGGTGGTCGAAGATGTGGCCGAACTCCGGCCCGGTGCGCGACTGCCGGCCTCCGAGGCCGGTCGCCTTGATCGGCGGCTCGTCTTGCATCGCCCAGGACATCTTGTCGATGGAGTGGATCGCCTGCTCGACGATGTGGTCGCCCGAGAGCCAGGTGTAGTAGGGCCAGTTGCGGAGCTGGTAGGTCATGTCGTCCCAGCCCTTCTCGCGCGGCGTGTGCCATAGCGCGCCGGCGTGGTAGATGCACTGGAGCGAGGTAATCTGACCGATGTCCCCGCCGTGGATGCGCTTCATGATCTCGCGTTTCTTCTTCTCGTAGCGGTAGCAGAAGCCCGCGACGATGGCGAGCTTCCGTTTCTTCGCCTCCCGGCAGGTGGCGAGGACGGAGCGCACGCCGGGGGCGTCCACGGCCATCGGCTTCTCGCAAAAGATGTGCTTGTTCGCTTCGACGGCGGCCTTGAGGTGCATCGGGCGGAAGGCGGGCGGCGTGGTGAGCAGCACGACATCGACGCCGGAGTGGATCACCTTCTTGTAGGCGTCCCAGCCGGTGAACCGCATCTCCTGCTTGACATCGATGCGCTTGGTAATGTCGTCGTCATTCTTGATGGTCTTGAGTGCCCCCTCGAGCCGGTCCCCGAACATGTCGCCCATCGCGACGAGTTTCGCATGAGGGTCGGCGCGAAGCGCCTGCGAGGCCGCCCCCGTGCCACGACCGCCGCAGCCGATCAGGCCGACGCGGATCGTCTCGGCCCCGGCGGCGTGGACGTGCGGGACGATCATCGCCGCCCCGGCGAGCGTGGCGGATGCGGTCAAGAAATCGCGACGGGATTCGCCCGGAGATTGATTCGGCATTGGCAAGCACCTCGGCGGGGTTGGATCGGGAGAGATTCGGGAAGTCGTGTGAGGGGCGATGCTCTCTTTGTCTTCGCTGGATGTGCGAGAGTCAAGCGTCTCTTTGGGAAAAGGCGCGGGGGTATGTGCTACAGTCGATCGGCGTCATAGATCGATGTGGCATCGCGGAAGCGCTTTCTGTAGCTTCCTCACCCCCGCATTCGTCACATGTGTATTCCAAAGGCCTATCGAAGTGAGTCGCTCGAACGAGGCTAACTCCCGCAGGCCCGCATCTGTCACTCTCGTGAAACCCAGGTGGAGCGATGTCAGCCGCTCGAACTGGGCCAGCTCCTTCAACCCAGTGTCCGTCACTTTTGTCCAATTCAGGTCCAGCGAGGTGAGTCGTTTCAGCGGAGCCAGCTCCTTCAATCCCGCGTCTGTGACATTCGTATTACTCAGACTGAGTGAGGTGAGTCGTGTCAGCGGAGCCAGATCTTTTAGCCCCGCATCTGTCACCTCTGTCTCGTACAGGTCGAGCGAGGTGAGTTGCTTCAGTGGGGCCAGTTCCTTCAATCCCGCGTCCGTCACTGTCGCGCTGTTCAGCCCGAGGGAGGTCAGATGTTTCAGCGCTGCCAATTCCTTCAACCCCGCATCAGTCACTTTCGGACAGCCTACCACTAGTGACGTGAGCCGCTTCAGAGAGGCCAATTCCTTTAGGCCAGCGTTTGTCACCTGTAGGCTGGATAGCTTGAGTGAGGTGAGCTTCTTCAGTGCAGCCACTTCCTTCAACCCCACGTCCGTAACGCGGGTGTGGCACAGATCGAGCGAAGTAAGGTGTTTCAGGGAGATTAACTCCTTCATTCCCCGGTCGGTCAATTTCGTAGAATTCAGACAGAGTGAGGAGAGCCGACTCAGTCCGGACAAACCCTTTAGACCCTCGCCCGTCACCTGAGTCGCGGCAAGCCTGATTGAAGTGAGTTGCTTCAGGGGGGCCAACTCCTTTAACCCATCGTCCGATACTGAAGTCCCACCCAGATTAATCGACGAGAGACGTTCGAGCGAAGCCAGTTTCTTCAACCCTATGTCCGAAACATAAGTACCGCCCAAGCCGAGGAAGGTGAGTTGTTTCATCGAGACCAGATTCTCCAGCACCTCGTCTGTTACGTCTGTGCAGCCCAATTCGAGCGAAGTCAGCCACTTTAACTGCGTAAGCGATTTCAGGCCTGCGCCCTTGACACCTGTATAGCTAAGATGAAGCGACTCGAGATGGATCAGTGGGACGAGTTCCTTTAGTCCCTCGTCGGTCACTTGGGTACTAGCCAGGAGGAGCCGCGAGAGTCGTTTCAGCCCGGCCAGTTCCTGTAGCCCCGCGTCCTGGATTCCGCTCCGTTCCAAATCCACTCCGAATGCCTGCATCGGGATAGGCAACTTTGCCAACATCCCGTCGCGCCAGACCTCGATCCGAAACGCCGGCACCGCCTGCGGCGCGACCAACGTCTCTCGGTTCGTCGAGAACTCCAAGGAGCCGAATTGCTCACGACTCGGCCCCATCCAACCAACCACAGCCCCCGCCTTTTGCCACGCGGCCACTACGTCTGCCGGCAAGCCGTCCGCCCTCACCCGGACTGGTGCCGGGGCCGGCACCGCCAAGCTTGTCTCCAGGATCAGGCAGCCGCACACCATCAGCGTCCATCGCATGAGGCACCCCGTTGTTGATCGCCCGGCGGAGGAGTCGATTCTCAGTACATCGTCAGGATATGCAATCATACCAGTGAGTGGGAAGAAAACGGCTACCAATCACTCCGCAGGTTTCGGCAACGGCACTCCATTCGCCGTCAGCACGCGGTTGAACTCGTCGGCGGCTCGCCCCGAAGTCAGCACGCCGAACGGCGCGCCGTCGGTCGAACCGCTGATCGACGAACACTCGAAACAGATTATCAATACGACCCGCTTGCCGTCGTGTGTCGCCTCGATGCCGTGACGCGGGTTGAAGCAGGCTGCCACCGAGCCGTCGCTCGCCGCGATCCCCTTTTTCAGCGACAAGAGGAGGGCCGACTTCTCGTCGCCGGATAGCGTCGTCTGGCCGAGGACTTGCCAGCCCTCAAGGCCGGTGCCCGCTTTCTTCAGCCTCTTGTCGGGGTTCAGAGAATACAGTTCGATCTCGTCGGCCTTCCCCAGTATCGCAGTCACCTCCGGCGATAATCGTTGGCCTCCGCCACAGCCGGATAGCGAGGTAACGAAGGCGAACAGGACAATCGAGGTCTGATATCGTCCATACATCATGCGACCCTCTCCGGAAAAGCGTGTAGCGGAACCTTCCCTGGTATATGCGCCGGACGGGTCATCCGTTGAGCCCTCCCCCGCCTCACTTCGTCGCCACCTCCTTGAACACCCGCCACGCCTTCTCGGCGAGAACCTTGCCGACGGTGACGGTCTGGGTGAACACTCGTCGCATCTTGTCGCGGTCCGCTTCCGCCTTGAGGCAGCGCAGCAGGGCGACGCCGCGCACCTCGTCGATCCAGTTCGCGATCGACGGGATCAACTCCTCTTCGATGCCGTACACCTTGCCGGGGGTCGTGCAGACCGGGACGAGGGAGACGACGCGGTCCCCGAGCTGCTGCCGGGTCGCGGCGACGGCGTCGCGGATGCTCACCTCCTTGGGGCGCTTCGGCTGCGTCCAGTCGTAGGGCGGTGCCCACTCCATCGCGGGCGTCAGCAGATCGATGTGCGTCATTACCGCGATGATGGGAGGCGATTTCAAGTCTGGCCGAGCGGCGAACCACTTCCGCATCTGGTCGAGCATGTCGAGGTCCGCCTGCCTGCCAGGGTTGCGCGCGTGCAACACCAGGAATAGGAGGTCGGACTTCCG
>JANXSH010000014.1 GCA_025356615.1 Planctomycetia bacterium
GGCCAGCGCTCGCGGGTCCGCTGCTCCTGGGCGGCCTGCAAGAAGGTCCGCGCGGACTCGAATATCTTCGGGGCCATGTTGCCGAGGATCTGTTGGGATTTCTCCGACTCGCCGATGAATCGGACGTAGATGATCGCCTCGGTGAGGCGGAATTGGTTGCCCGATAGTTCCTCGACCTGGATGTCGATCTCGAGTTTACGCGCCGGCTGCTTCTTCGACCAGAAGGAGGTGCGCGCCGTTTCGAGTTCGATGTGCAGGACGAAGGACTCGCCTTTCTGCGAGGCAATCGAGGCTTCCCAGTGTGCCCGCAAGCCCTCGATCTTGAGTTGCATCGCGCCGGGGAACAGCTGGATCGGGCAGTGATACTCCCAGGAGTGATCCGGGTGGATGAAGTAGCGACTGTTCGCCGGCCCCTGGATCGCTTGTTGTTCGGCGTTGACCAGTTCCGTCACGAGTTGAGGAATCGCCGGGAGCATCCGGTCCTGGCCCGTGGATTCGCCCATCAGGCTGGCGTAGGGGATGACCGGCGGCAAACTCTGGTAGAGGTCCTGGTAGACCGGCTCCGTGCCGGCAGTTTCCAGTGCCTCGACGAATTCGGTGCAAGAGGCGAATCGCTTAGTGGGGTCATTGGACAGGGCACGCGCGACGACCTCGCGGTCCTGCGCGGGCAGTAGGTCGATGTCGATCTTGACGGCGCGATTATTCACCCCGCCTCGTTGGCCGAGGCCGGGACGGCGGACGGAGCCTGAGCCGGGCCGATGGGGGCGCGGGTGGATGCCCGTGAGCATCTCGGCGTAGATCAGGGCGAGGGTGTACTGGTCGGCGCTGCGGCTGGGGCGGCGGTCGAACAACTCCGGGGCCGCGTAGCGCCCATTCAGGGCGGCGGCGGATTGCCCGGTCGGCAGCCAGACGAGCGGAATCAAGCCGAAATCGCCGACCCACAGTCGCATGCCCTCGACGAGGAGGTTGCGCGGGTGTAGGCCGAGGTGCTGCAAGCCGTGCTGCGTGGACAGGGAGTCGAGTGCCTCGGCCGCAGTGCGTATCATGGCGAGTAACTCGAGGCGCGGAATCCCCGGACACCCCTCGGCCTTGCGCTTATCGTAGTGGTCTCGGAGTGTCCCTTCATATTCACTGGTCAAGATGATGAGACGCTCGGCGGGACTCCAGTGAACTTCCGTCGGTGGCAAGACGTGATCGCGCAGAGCCTTGAAGTGCGCGATTAGTCGCGCGTCATATTTCACGAAGTCGAGCAAACATTGCGCCCGGCGAGGCCGACCGATGGTGTCTACGGCCCGCCACTGGTCGGAGAGCGGACTCTGGTTGACGCACGATACGAAACGATATCCCGGAAGTGAGACCGCCGTCGGATCCGGCAGGGCTTGCCCGGCGTCCGGCGTCGAGGCCGGACGGACCGGCGGCGGTACTGCGGGAGGCAAGATCACAAGGGGAGAAAACAAAGGCTTGGCCGGAGCCGACGGCGTGCGCGGCATCAAGACGGGTGGGCCTGCGATCTCGCCTGCTGCTGCCAGTTGACTCGGAGTGAGGGTGCGAATCCGCCGTGTCGGCGTGCTGGTCATTTCCTGAACGACGTTGGGAGTGGCCCCGGCGATGCCGCCGCTGCCCGTGAGGGCGCGAGAAGGAGAGGTGGGCGGAGGATCCACCTTGGGCGTGGCTGGCGGATGGGAGCATTTCCCGGCCAGGACTCGACGCCACTTGCCGGACTTCTGGAGCGACGGTCCCGAGCCTTTGACTAGCGCTTCGACGAATTCGTGACACGAACTGAACCGATGCTCCGGTGCCTTGGCCAGCGCCCGCGCGATCGACGGGCGATCCTCTTCGGGCAGCGCCGCGAGGTCCGGCTCGCCGCAAAGATGTTGCATCATGAGTTCGTAGACGTTCTCGTGCCAGAACGGCACGGTCCCGGTCAGGAGTTGCTGATACACGACCGCGAGACTGTATTGGTCGCTGTGTCGGCTCAGGGTGCCGCGCAGCATCTCCGGGGCGCTATAGAGGGGCGTGACGCCGCCGCGCCGGGTCGGCGACGGATCCCCGTCGTCGCCGAGATGGTGGACGAGGCCGAAGTCCGCCACCTTGACGTGGCCGGAGATGAGGAACAGATTGTGCGGCTTGATGTCGAGGTGTTGCAGGCCGTGTTCGAAGTTCAGCCAGTCGAGCGCCTCGGCGACTTCGCGCATGTAGCTCAGCAGTTCGTCGCGCGGGACGCCTGGCGCGTTTTGCTCCCGATACTTTCCCTGGAGGGCGTACAGGCTCTCGTCCGCGAGTTCCATGACGACGATGAGTTCGCCGGCGTTC
>JANXSH010000711.1 GCA_025356615.1 Planctomycetia bacterium
CAAGCCCATGACCATCATCAGATTGATCGCAACGTAGAAAAAGATCGCCGCCGACAGCCCGGCCGCGGTCAGCTGGGCGAAGCGGCTTCGGGCATTGGCGCTGACCCGCATGCCCCAGCGGATGATCGCGCCGAAGGCGAGGATCAGGAGCAATGGAAACAGAGTCAGCGCAGGCCCACCGCCCTTCGCACGGAGGACGCTCAGGCACCCCACGAGTATGGGGAGCAGTGCCCAGAGGTGCAGATCCTCGAGGAAGAGGACGAGTCCGAGGATCAGGAGCGAGCCGAAACTGAGGAGCGGGTAGTCGCGCACGCCGTCCACGCTGCGGGTTTTGGGGGTGGAGGTCATGGACGCCTCCGATCCTTGACAGGGGACGAGGCAGCCTGCGAAAACCCCACCCCCCAGCCCCCTCCCCTAAAGGAGAGGGGGAGCAGGACCGGAGGCGTGTCTGGTCCCCCCTTCCTTTTAAGGAAGGGGGTTAGGGGGTTAGGTCGAACCATCATCGCCTCCTATCCCTTCATGCCAGGGTGTGCGGAGATCCGCGCCATGCGAATCTGTTCCAGCCGACGGATGACGAGCGGGACGGACTCCTCGTCGGCGGCGCAGATCATCTGCACCCCCAGTCGGGCGAACGCCTGGCGGATGCGGCCATACGCCGTGTGGAATCGCTGCGTCATCATCTGACGAAGCACCCCTCGGATCGTCTCGGCGTCACGCGGGCGGCGCGGCTTGTCGTCGGGCATCGGCACGTCCTCGGGCCAGGGGCAGATCAAAAGCACCTGGTGGTGGCGCGACAGCGCGACGCGCACGGCCTGGAGCAGCGGGGCGAGGTGGTCGTCGAGTTCCAACAGGTCGGCCATGAGGACGAACAGTTCGTTGTCACGGCCCCTGCCGACGGCCTGGAGCAGCGCCTTCGCCAGGACCGGGATCTTCTCCGGCACCGCGAAGAGGTAGCGCCCCTGTTCGTCGTAGAGCGGCACCGAACACGGCACCTGATGCTCGGCGAGGAAGTAGTGCAAGTGGAGCGAATAGAGGTCGTCGTCTTCGAGAAGCGCCGCCGTCCCCCCTTCCGGCGGCAACGGCGGTGCCCCGTTGGGCGCGGTCGTCGCTCGCACACAGAGCAAGGCGGCGAGGCGCTTCCGCCAGCGTGCGACGTTTCGGTGGCGGTGCGATACGAGTACGCTGAACAGGAAGAGGAGGTACGACACCCCAGCGATCACGGGCGAACCGAACAGCCAGAGGAACAGGACCAGCCCCCGAACCATGTCGGGTACGCCGTCGAGTAGCAGGGTCGTTAGGTTCAGCAGCGTCAGGCCGATCGGGATGACGACCGACCCAATGAACAAGATGCGGCGCTTGGCACGATGGAGCCGATCGATCCACCCGCGCGGGTGGCGCGAGACGCCGGGGAAGCCGTCGAACCAGATGAGCATCGCGGGCAGCCGGTTGACCTCATTGCGGAGCAGGTCCGGGTAGACCTCATGGGCCAGGCCCACGGCCAGCGGCACGACGAGGGCCGGGTCGCCGTGCGCGGCGACCGGGCCGAGGGAGGCGGCATCGGCCAGCACGCGCAAGAGTCGCTGGGCGTGGTGCGACGATCGCTCGGGGCGGACGATCTGGAACGACTGCTCGTCGAAGGTGCATAGCCCCGTCAGGTCGCGGAGGCTCGCGTTGACGCGGAGGATGCCCGCAGTCAGTTCGATGAGGCGGTCGAGCGGACGTAAGTAGACCGGCGGGTCGGCCTCGCCGCGCTTCCGCTTCACTTGCTCGTAGACGGGAGACGGGACGCGGACCGAACTCGACGTGTCGAGGAATATCGTCGCCCGGACGGGAACCTCGCTCTCGTACACCTTCGTGATGAGTTTGTCGCGCCGGGCCGACACCTTCCAGGCGATCGTCCGGGGCGGGTCGCCGGGGATGTAGTCGCGCAGGTCGAGCAACTCGGTGGCCGAGCCGGGCTGGCGCAGCCGGTGGATGCCGGGCGGCGGAAGCTCGTTGTGGTGCTTGAGCAGCGGGCCGCCGCCGCGCGAAGCGACGACGGCGGGGAGGACCGGGTAGAACACGACCTCGCGGAGGAACGTCACATGGGCGAAGAAGCCCTGCAAGTCGCTCATCTCGACGCGGACGCCTTCGAACCGCGCCCGGCCCGCGCGTGGGCAGTGGACGCGGTACGAAAACCCGATCGGGTGGCGCGAATCGACCCGTCCCTCGTCCGCAGTCGGCCCTTTCACATGGGCCAAGGCGAACGGCACCACGTCGCGGACGACGACGAACGGCAGCCCCCCCAGGGCGTCGAGTTCGACCCGGACGCGGACTTCGTAGTCCCTACCGGCCCAGAGCGTCTTCAGCGGCCCGCGTTCGTCGCCGACCTCGCGGAGGATACGCAAACGCGGGACGACGAGCCGAACGCGATAAGTAAACCGCACCCACTCCCAGGCGAACCACAGGAGCAGTGCCAGCGCCGGGACCGTCAGCAACGACACTTCCCGGAGGACACCCACGAGGAGCATCGCCACCGCATGCGCCAGCACCCACCAGCCGCGTCCGGTCATTTTGGCCCTCCGATGTCATACGACACAAATCTCTCCAAATCTGCATATCTCTGGCAACCCTGACACTTCTGTTCCTTCTGGATGCCGAAAATCGTGCACATGACATCTCGTAGCTTTCGACGGCCCGACTTTGAAGTAGGCCGAGCTTTTCGAGGAGATTCTCCAATCGGAGCCGTCTTCCCGCACAACGATATTGCAAATGAGATTGTGGTAACGCTCGGGACCCGAAACGACGGGTCCATACAGGCCGTAAAAGATCTGACCATCCTCCAGCCTTCCCTCGACCCGAAACTCGAAGGGAGTCGGATCGTCGATGTAATTGCCAGCATCTTGTTCTGTCATTTTAACGTAAAGCTCATCCCAGGGGGTTACTCGTATTCGAGCCCCAATGCTCGCCAAAGTTTTCATAAGTCTAACCCTCTTATGATCGACGAAGAACTGGACTCTCTACAAAGTTTGTGATTGGACTGAGTCGATCTTCAAGCGATCCATGAGGCGCTTTCCGGGGTCTTCGACCCCGGCCATACGCTTCCCAAGTGTGGCCGGGGTCGAGCGTAGCGAAAACCCCGGTGGCCTGCCACTCGCTCCAACCTTTGGGATGACGCGAGTGGCGCTTTCCGGGGTCTTCGACCCTGGCCACGCTTCGAGCGAAGCGAAAACCCCGGTGGCCTGAGACTATCGTAGCATGGATACACAGCTTCTTTTTCCTATAGCAATCGAGTCTCTGGGCATTTGTTTATACCGTATGTACCCGAATCCTCCTTTAACGAAACTCGAACCATGCATTGGCAACAACGGACAGGAAGGCGCAAGGCGATCAACGAAGTCGGGCACGCCCACATGCTCACGTTTTCGACGCATCAGCGATATCGTTTCCTGATC
>JANXSH010000044.1 GCA_025356615.1 Planctomycetia bacterium
GGAGGGGTCGTGCGGCAAAGAGGGACTGCCAGACGGCGGAACGACGGTCCGCCGTGTCAGATGGGATGTCTTGGCGTTTTTTGGTCTAGACAACGGGGTCCACTATAGGTGGTCGATGTCAGAGTCGGGGCAACGCCGTTGATGCCAAATATGGTGTAACCCATCCTGGCCCCACCCTGTTGGTTGCTAAGGATCTCGACGCCATTCACGAACCGATTCACGGGACTATTGGCTCCCACCCAAGCGAGTGTCGCTTCGGTGAAGTCGAAATCCTCCGACACCCGAGGCTCCAGAATGGCGGCGACTTTTACGAGAGGCAACGCCTCGGCGAATCCACCCGGCTCCGCCGCAAAGACTCGGCCATCGATTGCCATTCCCCAAGGAGGGAACCGGGTACGATGCGTGGTGATGGCCTGCCAACTTCGAGGATCGAAAAGCATCGCCCGATCGAAGGGGTTGAGATTTCGCAAGTCGTCGATCGGCGCGAGCCGAACCGGCGCGAGTTCTCCGCTCTGATAGTGAGACCGCCGTTCATCCGTAAGCCGGGTTCCTAGCAAGATGACCCGTTCTCGGTTTTGCGGCAGGCCGAAGTGCATGGCGTTGAGTAAACGCCATTCGACAGCATAGTCCAAATCCGCCAGGGCTGCCAGGATGGTCGCGAAATGGTGGCCCTTTTCCATCGTCAGCAATCGTTTGACATTCTCGAGAACGAAGCTCGGGGGCCGATGCGAGGCGAGGACGTCGACGATCGACTGGAAGAGGGTGCCTCGGACATCCCTGATCCCCTCCTTCTTTCCCGCACTGCTGAAAGGCTGGCACGGAAACCCCCCCGTGAGCAAATCGTGATCAGGAATGGACTCCGCGTGCCCCGCGAAGTCCCCTTCCCGGAGTACCTCGACGCCGAACCGATCTCAGTAGACGGCGCAGGCTTTCGGGCAACGGTCGTTCGCCCAGACCGTCCGCCATCCGAGACTGTCCGTCGCGATGCGGAACCCGCCGATCCCCGCAAACAACTCGACAATGTTCATGCGCTGGTCGTCCCCTGATTGCCATCATCCCGCTGGCCCGGCTGGATCGGAATGATGTCGGTCTAGTTCATGAGCTAAGTTTCCTCCGATGATCCCACGCTCCCCTTCGGGTCGCGGCTAAACCAGCGTGGGAAGGCGCTCACACCTGCCCCGCCCCGTCGCGCCACTGGACGAAGCCCTCCAGCGCGTAGAACTCCGGCAACCCCAGCTTGTCGTAGGTGATCGCGGTGCCCCGGTTGCGGTCCTCGGCGCGCTGCCAGAACTCGCGGTGGTCGGTGCCGCCCGGGAACATGGCGCGGTCCTTCTGCGACTGGTGCCGGAAGATCGCCTGCTTCTTCCGCTCCACGTCCTCGGGACTCAGCGGCACGACGCGCTCGACCTCGTGCGGCTCCCACTCCTCCCAAGCACCTCGGTAGAGCCAGACCTCGAAGTCCTGCCCGCGCGCCCGCACCTGGCGGACGGCCTCGAAGACGGCCTCGGCGCACATCCGATGCGTGCCGTGCGGGTCGGACATCTCCCCGGCGACGTAGACCTGCGCTGGGCGGAGGCGTTCGAGCAGGGTGACGACATCCGCAATGTCCTGCGGGTGCAGCGCGGCCTTGGCGATGGTGCCGGTGCGGTAGAACCGCAGGTCCATGAACTCGAGTTGGTTCGCGGGCACGCCGCAGGCAAGGGCGGCGGCGCGGGCCTCGGTCGTGCGGACCAGCCCCTTGATGCGGAGCAGGTCTTCGGAGTCCGGCTGGCCGGGACTCTTCTGGTCGAGGAAGGTGCGGACGCGCTGGAGCACGCCGTCGCTCTTCTCCTTGTCGATGCCGAAGAGCCGGTTGAACTCGACGATGAAGTCGGCGAAGCGCCAGGCGTCGTGGTCGAAGACGGCGATGTTGCCGCTGGTCATGTACGCGATGTGGACATCGTGCTTCTGGTCCACGAGGCGGATCAGCGTGCCGCCCATGCTGATGACATCGTCGTCCGGGTGCGGGCTGAAGATGAGGGTCGTCTGGGGGCTGGCCCCGGCGGGGTGCCTCTGGATCGTCGCCATCATCTCGTCGAAGACGCGCTGCCCGAGGACGCTCGCGGGGCCGAACTCGCGGAGCAGCTCGTAGAGTTCGTGTTCGCGGTAGTCGTCGTCGGAGAGCTTCAGCAGCGCCTTGTTTACCTTCAGCGCGAGCCAGATGACCGCCTTGCGAATCAGTTGCGGCGTCCAGTCCACGGAGCCGAGCGTCCAGGGGTGCTTGAACTTGGCGAGTTCGCCGGCGGCGGCCTGGTCGAGGAGGAAGGTCGCGTCGGTGTGTTGCTGGAGGAAACTCGCCGCGACGGACTCGCTGATGTCCCCCTCGACGGCCCTCTGGACCATCGGCGCCTTGTGTTCGCCGAACGCCATGAGGACGACCTTGCGGGCGTCGAGGATGGTCCCGACGCCCATCGTGACGGCCTGGTGCGGGACGTTGTCCTCGCCGAAGAAACCCGAGGCGGCGTCGCGCCGCGTCACCGGGTCGAGCGTGACCATGCGCGTCCGGCTGTGGCGTGTCGAGCCTGGTTCGTTGAAGCCGACGTGGCCCGTCCGGCCGATGCCCAGGACGAGGATCTCGAGGCCGCCGAGCCGGCGGATCTTCTGCTCGTAGTGGATGCACCAGTCCTCGACCTCCTCGGCGGGGATGGTGCCGTCGGGGATGTTGATGTTCGCGGGGGGGATGTTGACGTGGTCGAAGAAGGTCTCGTGCATCCAGAGGTTGTAGCTGTGCGGGTCGTCCGGCTTCATCGGGAAGTATTCGTCGAGGTTGAACGTCACGACGCGCGAGAAGTCCAGTTCTTGCTCGCGGTGCTGGCGGATGAGTTCGCGGTACAGCCCGACCGGCGTGGAGCCGGTCGGCAGGCCCAGGACCGTGGGCCGGCCGGCCGAGTTGTTCTGGCGGATGAGGCTCTCGATCATGAGCGCGACGTGGCGCGTCGCCTGGCCGCTCGTGGCGTAGACGAGGGTCGGAACTTTGGTGTGCGGCACATAGTGCGAGGACATCGCCAGGCCCTTCGATGAGTGGACGCCTCGTCGGGACCGTCTGTCCGAGCAGGCTCCGGGGTGGGTCAGGAGGAGTTATTGTAGGGATGGAGGACGCGCAGGGGAGGGGCCATGTTCTGGTTGGCGTATCTCGTCGAGTGGGTTCAGCCCCGCTTACCAGAAGGTACAAGGCGTTTCTCGGCGGCGTACCCGCTTTGACGGCGACGAGCGACGGCAAACCCGATGTCAGCGTTCGGCAATGGGAGGTAAGGCCGACGCTCGAGGCAATGGGGGTCGAGACCGCAGTTCTCGTGCCGGACTTGGAAGCAAGCGTCGCCTTCCGCCTCGACCCACAACTGGCTGTCCACGTCGATTTTCACGGCCGACTCATTGCTGCCATCGAAATCGTGTCGCCTCGTAACAAGGACCGGGTTGGCGCGAAGGAGACGTACCCCAACCGCTACCTGGGCTACCTGCGTCTCGGGGTACATCTACTGCTCATCGATGTCTTGCCGCGCCCGAAGGGCTACTCGTTCTCGGATGCCATCACGGGCAGCCTGGGGCTGGACCTGTCACCGCAGCCGCCCCCGTTTGCCGCAACTTACCGCGTCGGCGAGGTCGTCCCGCTCGGCGACGACATGGGCAACCTCGTGGGCCTGTGGCGTCATACGCTGAAGGTCGGCCAGCGATTGCCTTCGCTCCCACTGCCCCTGAGTGTCTATCAAGCCATCCAGGTCGATCTAGAGGAGACGTATGCACGGGCGGCGAAGCGGGCGTACCTCGATTGAGTCAAGGTTGAGGCCAGCAGGCCTTATTGGCCTCGGCAGCATTCGGAGGGCCGAACAACGAGTCGCACCTGTCCGGGGCCGTCTCACGGTTTTTCAGAGTTCAACGGCTCACCAGCGACCCCCGTCTGCTGAGCTTTATCGTTCGGGTGCGACACGAGGTCACTGATGTAGCTGTGTTGCGGTCGGAGGATCGGCTGACGACACCCGCTGTTCTGCCAGCGGTATCCTACCGAGACATGCGTTCTCGGCAACGAGGAGGTGTGAAGCTTTCGGTACGACGTAACCTCACCCACAAGGTGGCAGCGAAGGTGTAAGCCAACGCCGTGACTGCCAGCATCAAGGC
>JANXSH010000094.1 GCA_025356615.1 Planctomycetia bacterium
GGGAAGGGGGAACCGGAGTTGACTCGGTCTGGCTCCCCCTCCCCTTTAGGGGAGGGGGCTGGGGGGTGGGGTCAGCCGCTCACTGACCTCACCCCTTTTCTTTAAGCCCAGAGGCACCTCAGCTCGCTGCTGAACTCGTGAGGGCGGCCATGCGTTGCCTGGGCTTCTTGGCCGCAGTGTCCTTCTTGTCGTGCCCGAGGTAGACCTCGATGACCTTCTCGTTCCGCTGGACCTCGTCCACGGTCCCCTCGAACAGCATCTTGCCCTCGTCCAACACCGTCACCTTCTCGGCGATCTGGCGGACGAAGCTCATGTCGTGTTCGATTACCAACAGCGTATGCTTGCGGGCCATCGCCGACAACAGCTCGCCGGTGCGCTCCGACTCGCGCGGGGTCATTCCGGCGACGGGTTCGTCGATGAGGAGCAGCTCGGGATCCTGAGCCATGAGCATGCCGAGTTCCAGCCACTGTTTCTCGCCATGTGACAGGATCCCCGCCTTGGTAAAGGCACGCCCGCCCAGATCGGTCAGGGCGAGGATCTCTTCCACGCGGGCGCGACCGTCCTGCCGGAACGCGGCGACCAGCGTCGCCAGGACGCCGCGCGGGTACTTCAGCGCGAGGCGGAGGTTTTCCAACACCGTCAGGCTCTTGAAGACATTCGGCGTCTGGAATTTCCGGCCGACCCCGAGGCGGGAAATCGACTGCTCCGGCAGGCGCGTCAGGTCGCGACTCGCCCCGCCATGCGGCTGGAGTATCACCCGACCCGCGCGAGGCCGAGACTTGCCAGTGATGACATCGAGCAACGTCGTCTTGCCCGCACCATTCGGGCCGATGACGACGCGCAACTCGCCCCGGCGAAGGGTGAGGCTCAGATCGTCGAGTGCGGTGAAGTCGCCGAACCGGACGGTGATGCCCTCGACGCGCAGGATGTCGGACGGGGAGGAAGCGGTAATCATGACAGCGACTCCGATGCGTTGGGAGAAGGTCGGCTCAGGTATTTTCGCAGGTAGGCACCCGCCGAGCGGGCGGCCCCCAGGATGCCGTAGGGCATGAAGACGACGACCAGGACGAAGAGGGTGCCGAGGATGATCGGCCATGTGTCCTTGAAATGGTTACTGATGAGCGTGTTGGCGAGATTGACCAAGAAAGCGCCGAGGACGGCTCCGACGAGGGTTCCGCGACCACCGACCGCCACCATGATGACGATTTCGATCGAGAAGGTGATGCCGAGGACATCCGGCCCCGTCGTGCCCAGAGCCGACACATAGAGCGCCCCGGCGAGGCCGGCGATACCTCCCGCTAGCGCGAAGGCAAACGTCTTGTAGAGCGCCGCGTTGTACCCCAGCGCGAGGACGCGCGTCTCACTGTCGCGGATGGCGGTCAGCAGTTGGCCGAACTTGCTGTGGACGAGCCACCAGCAAGCGACGAGACACACCGCCAGGCTCCCCGTGACCAGCAGGTACATGCTCATCATGGTGAATCGCTGACCGAACAACTCCAGTTTGGCCAGGCTCGTCATCCCGACCACTCCGCCCGTGAAGGGTTGCTGACAGATGACGAACTGGAACACCGCGAACACTAGCGCCTGTGTGATGAGCGAGAAGTAGACCCCCTTGATTCGTCGCGAAAAGACGATCAGCCCAAACAGACCAGCCACCAGGATGGGCAGGAAGATAGCCAGCCCGAGGGCGAGCCGGGTGTCGATGAGCGGGGCGATCCAGCCTGGGACTGCCGGCAGTCGGCAGTAGGCCATGAAGTCTGGGAGGGCCATGTCCGGGCCGGCGACGGGCGGGAGATCGGCGGCAGCAGCCGCCGATCGCAACTTCAGGGAGTAGCCCATCATGTACGCCCCGAGGCCGAAGTAGAGGCCCTGCCCCAGGCTCAACAGGCCGGTGTAACCCCAAACGAGATCGACGCTCACGGCGAACAGGCCCAGGGCCATGTACCGGGTGAACAGCGGCAGCCAATAGCGGTCATCGGCGAACAGGAAACCCGGCAAGAAGAGAGCGACGACGAAGAGGGCCAACCCGCCCCTTCGGAGCCAGGCTTCGCCCCGAAGTGACGCCCTACCCGTTGGGGACATCGGAATCGGCCCCGATCGGCCCGAAGAGGTAGCACTAGTCATACGATCGCTCCCGCGTGGCGAAGAGGCCGGAGGGGCGGATCAGGATGAATCCGATGACGAGAAGGAGGACGAGGACTTGCGACAGCGACTCGCCGTTCTGGACGACGACGCGATCCCAGTTAGCCTGCGAAATGCCAACCTGTTCCGCGAACTGTTGCATGCCGGAACTGCCGAGCAACTTGACCGAAGCGCTCTCCGCGGTGCCCACCATCGCGCCACCCGCGACGCTGCCCGAAAGTTGACCGGCACCGCCCATGATGACGACCATGAAAGCGGTCACGATGTAGTCGGTGCCCATGTTGTACTTCACGTTGTACAGATGAGCGAGGATACACCCCGCCACCCCCGCCAGGCCCGAGGCGAAGGCGAAGGTGAGCGAATCCACGCGCCGAGTAGAGATGCCAAGGGCTGCCGCCATCGGGCGATTCTGCACGACAGCACGCACCTTGAGGCCGAAGGAGGTCTTGAAGAACCATACATAGACTAGGAGCAGACAGACGCCCGTGATGCCGACGATAAATAGGCGGTAGGCTGGAATGGTGACTCCACCAAGGTGTACGCTGCCCTGAAGGACATCGGGCGTTCGCATTGGCTGGAGGTTGGCCCCGAAGGAGAGGAGGACGGCTTGTTGGAGGATCATCCCGACTCCCCAGGTCGCGAGGAGGGTGTCCAGAGGCCGGTCGTACAGGTGGCGAATCAGCACCACCTCGAGTAGATAGCCGACCGCCGCCACGAGCAAGAAAGAAACGGGGATAGCGACGAACAGGTTGAGACCGAGGAACCGCGAATCCGTGACGAGTAGCGCCGAGTAGGCCCCGAGCATGAGCATCTCGCCGTGGGCCATGTTGATGACGCGCATCACGCCGAACGTGATGGCGAGGCCCAAGGCGGTCAGTGTCAACACGGAGCCGAGGCTCAGGCTATTCGAGACGATCGCGCTTAACTCTGTTGCGTCCATTCGATGGCCCAGGAGAGGACGGGCTAGGGAATGACCCAGCCCCGGCCGCCCATGGCCGAGGCTGGACGGAATGCCGGATTACTCACCGATCTTCACGGCAGCACCCTTCGTGACGCCGTCCTTGGTCCAGTCCACCGACCAGCCGGGGAACGCGATCTGCGGATACGGCTCCGGGTCGATCAATTCGGTCGAGTAGATCACGTCGAATTGCTTGTCGTCGCGAATTCGGCCCATGTGGAAGCGTTTCGCGATGTGCTGGTTCTTGGGATCGAGGCGGACCTTGCCGCCCGGCGCGTCGAACTCGATGCCCCCCGCGAACGCCTTGCGCACGGCATCGACTTCAGTCGATTTCGCCTTCTCGACGGCCAGTTTCCAGAGGTAGACCTGGATGTACGCCGCCTCGATTGGGTCGTCGGTGACGCGATCCTTGCCGTACTTCTTCTGGAACTTCTCGACGAACTCCTTGTTCTTAGGGTTGTCGAGGCTCTGGAAGTAATTCCACGCGGCGAGGTGGCCCTTCACTTTCGACGGGTCCAGACCGCGCAGCTCGTCCTCGCCGACGCTGACGGCGACGACGGGGATCTTGTCCGCCGTGATGCCCTGCGCGCCGAGTTCGTTGTAGAAGTTGACGTTACTGCTGCCGTTGATGGTGCTGAAGATCACGTCCGGCTGGACCTTCTTGATGTCCTGCACGATGTTCGCGTAGTCGAGGTGGCCGAACTTCGTGTACTTCTCGGCGACGACCTCGATACCCTTCGACTGCAAGTGTTTGACGATGATCAGGTTGGCCGTCCGCGGGAAGACGTAGTCGGACCCGAGGAGGTAGAACTTCTTCTTCTCGCCGCCCGCTTTGCTCAACAACCACTCCACGGCGGGGAGGATCTGTTGGTTCGGGGCAGCACCGGAGTAGACGATGTTCTTGGAGCTCTCGTTGCCTTCATACTGCACGGGGTAGAACAGCAGGCCGTTGTTCTCCTCGAACACAGGCTTGACGTTCTGCCGACTCACGGAGGTCCAGCACCCAAAGACGACCGCGACGTTGTCACTGAGCAGGAGCTTCTTCGCCTTCTCCGGGAAGATGTCGGTGAACTTCGATTGGCCGTCCTCGGTTATCGCTTCGATCTGCTTGCCCAGGACGCCGCCGGAGGCATTGATCTCGTCGATCGCCATCATCTCGGCGTCGATCAACGATTTCTCGCTGATCGCCATGTCCCCGGTCGAGGAGTGCAGGATGCCGACCTTGATCGTGTTAGTCGATTTCTTGGCGCAGCCCGTGAGGAACGGGGAGAGGGCAGCCGCTCCTGCGACCGCCAAGCCCGTCTTCGTCGTCCTCGTCAGCCACTCGCGCCGGGTCAACGAACCAGATTCCAATTCACTCATTACTGTGCGTACCTTCCTGGGTGTCTACCATCCCTCGTGGAGAGTTCGAGACGGAATAGCATTTGCATGGCAATTTTTATGCCATCTCCTGTCGTGGCACAGATCGTCGGCATGTTCCGTCTCGAGAGGCTGAGTGCAAAATCAAGGGAGTCATCGAGTTGCGCGAGTGGACGATTCAGGATAATTCTTCTCCACTTCTTCTTTTTTATTGATGGTACGGAGCCCGAACGCCACAACAACAGGCATCGATTGACTGATGTTGTGGCATGCCTGTTTTAGTGGCGGATCGCATGAAGCCGCCATGCGTGGGGACAGGAATTGCGTCGGACTCGATGGAGTTCTCATGGCGGTGGAGGACGATGGTACAAAACGTGGGTTGCCCCCGCTTCGAGAGAGTGTCTGACTTTGCTTCTTTGGGATTTTGGCAGGTCTTGTCGCGGGTCGCTGGTATTGGCCCCAAAGGGGTCGGTGTCGAGAGCCACAGGGCAACGCCCTGGGGACTCGGGGGCTTTGCCCTGTGGCTCTCGACATCCGATCCCTTTGGTGTCGATTCAATCAAATTTTCGGTCCTCCGCCATACTTGCTGGGGACGAGGCGGGGAGGTAAGGAGCCGCGCTCGAAGTAAGCGGGGAGTCAGGGACGCTCGTCACTGCGTACATCGCCGTAAGGGGCGACTGACAAACCGCTTACTTCGTGCGCGGCTCCTTCACAGCGGTGGGGAGTTCGCACATGAGTTCGAGAAAGTGGTTCGGGATGCGCAACGGTACACTGCCCGCGACCGAACAGGCTCCTCTGTTGCAAAATGACTCCCCCATTGGCTCAACGGTCCACACTCGCATCGCCCCAATAGCGCGGCCCCTCGATCGTCGTCTTCTTGTCGAACTTTTCGGCGAACTCCGCCGCGTCGAGCGCGACGAGCGGGCTGACCTCCAGTGCATACACCAGACTCCCGTCGGCCTCGCGCGGCACCTCCGCCCCTGCGGCGGTGAGCCAGGCGGCGGCCTGTTCGCTCAGGGCGGCCTCGGTCGTGGCGGGGGAGTCGGCCCCGGTCGCGTTCTTGAGCGGGGCGAACTCGTCGGCCCGGAGCGACTCGACGACGGTCCAGCGCTCGGCGGCGGGCAGAACGTCGAAGATGAAGCGCTCGAACTTCAGCGCGTTCTCGACCGTCGGCTCGACGTGCCGGCCCCGCTCGTCGATGTGGGGCACCTTCTTGCGGGCGAGGTGCAACGGCAGCTTGTCCGGGTCGCCGGTCACGCGCTCGAGGAAGGGCACCGAGAAGAGGTGGATGGCCGGGCTGCCGGCCCAGAGGCGGAGCCTGCCCGAGGCATCGGCGGCGTGCGCCAGCTCGTCGCTGAGGTCCGAATACTCGACGATGGTGCATCGACCGCCGACGCTCGCCAGGACGCCCATCTTCTCCTTCGGCCCGTTCTTGGCGATGGCCCGGCTCGACACCTCCGCACGCGCCGCTAGGTGGTGCCCCAGGAACTCCGGGTCCGCGATGCGCACGAGCGGGTTGTCCACCTGCAAGTAGAACACCTGGCGGATGCCGCGTCGGGAGAGTTTGGCGAGGAGGCCGGACTTCGCCAGCGCGGTCAGCGTACCGCCGTGGCCGTCGGGGCTGAGGAACAATGCACCGGGCGATTCCATCAGCAGCTGACCCGTAGCGAGGTCGAGCGCGGGCATTGTGCCTTGCTGGAAGAAGGACACTTCCTCGGGCGGCAGGCCGAAGGAGGCGTTCTCCCCGAAGAAGGCGACCGTCTCGGCGTGCGTCGCGTGGCTCGTCATGATGAGCAGCGGTATCGGCTTGCCGTGACGGCGCGACAGGGCGAGAACCTTCTCGGCGTGGATCTGGAAGAGGGTCTTTCGACTGACCGGGCCGATGGCGAACATGCCCTTGGGATGCTCGAACCCGAGGCGACTGCCCTGCCCGCCCGCGACGAGGAGGACGGCGACCTCGCCGCGCGAGAGGGCCGACTCGCCGAGCGCGCGGCGCTCCGCCGCACGGGGGTCGTCGTGGGCGATGGTGGGAACGGGGTCGATGGGGGCGGTATTCGTGGCGTTGGGCTTGTCCCGATTCGCGTGGAGACTCCGCAGGGTCGCGAGATCGACCGACTCGATTTGCGCGAGCAGGTCGCGCCGTTGCGCCTCGTCGAGGCGATCCCAGAAGGCGACGACGTGAGCCTGGTCGTGTTGCTCGAGGCGCTGAAGGATGTCTGCGGGCACGGACGACATGGATCTACCTCGAGGTCAGAACGGAAACGACAGCCCGTCATGGGCGAGCCGGATGTTCGGCGGCAGTTTGGCGTTGACCTCGGCGTGGTCGAAGTCGTGGCTGAGGTGGGTCAGGTAGGCGTGGCGTGGCGAAAACTGGTGGACGATGTCCACCGCCTCGTCGAGGCTGAGGTGCCCCGGATGCGGCTTGTAGCGCAGCGCGTCGAGGACCAGCACGTCGAGTCCCTCGAGCGCGGGCCAGCTCGAGCGCGGGATGACGTTGACATCCGTGCAATAGGCGACGTTGCCGATGCGAAATCCGAGGACATCGAAGTGCGCGTGCAAGAGCGGGATCGGGGTGATCTGTTCGCCGAGGACGCGGAACGGCTCGGTGCCGATGCGCTCGAAGCGCAGCTTGGGGATGAACCCGGCGGGGAGCATCTCGGCCTGCACGCCGAAGGCGTAGGAGAACGCGGTACGGATCTTGCCCTCGACCTCGCCGGTACAGAACAGCGGGACCGAGTGCCCGAGGTGCCGGGCGACGGGCCGCAGGTCGTCGAGGCCGAACAAGTGGTCGGCGTGGTAGTGCGTGTAGAGGACGGCGTGGACGATGCCGATCTTCTCGCGGAGGAGTTGGAGGCGCAACTCCGGCCCGGTGTCGATCAGGATGTTCCCGTGCGGCACGCGGAGCATGACCGAGGAGCGGTAGCGTTGGTTGTGAGGGTCTGTGGAGGAGCAGACCTCGCACTGGCACCCGACCATCGGCACGCCGGTGGAGGTGCCGGTGCCCAGGAAGGTGAACGTGCGCGACGCCATGACTGCTCCTCGAAGCCCTGAGAGACCATGAGGGAATTATAGAGAGTGAGCCGGGAAGGAGCGCGACGGGAGGAATCAGGGGAAGATTTCTAAACGCATCCACAGGCGACGAGCTTCCAATTGCATTGACAGGTTCATTCGCAAGCGACTGACAGTGGCTCGGCCTTCAGAAGTTTTCCCAGAGATGACGCCGGTTTCGATTTCGACTCGAAAATGGTCATTCCAACGATCCTGCCGAGGATGGAAGAGCGAGACTTCACATTCTGTTGCCTCATCGGCCCCCGTCAAGTGGTCCGATTTGTGGAGGTTGCATGCTCGGCAAGCAAGGGCCAGATTCGAGTCGTCATTCGCTCCTCCAAGGGATACGGGAATGATGTGTTCGACCTCGAAAGGGAAGTTGAAAATCCCTTCAGGAGCATGACAGTATTCGCAACGATGCTCTGCACGTCGCGCAACCCTGGGATGCGACGAGTTCATGCGCCAACCCTATGAGCCAGGGCGGCGGACCGAGCGGTCGCGGCACGCAATTCCGCTTCGACCAAGGCGTCGAGTTCTGCCCGATCCTCGTCAGCGAACCGGATTCCCGAGTCGCGGGCCGTTCTCCAACGGTCCATGAGTTCCCCCAAGCGTTGCTGCTGTTCTGCGGTGAAAAAAGCATCCGCCCTGCAAGGTTGTACGACGAGGAGCGAGCCGAGACCCGGATCGTCCAGTTGCGCTACCAGAGCGTCGAGTGCTTCGCCTGCGGTTCTGCCCGTCCCCTGCATCTGTCCCGAGATGGCGCGGTAGCACGACGGTGTCACGGTGGCGTCAGGAAAGATAGCGATGGCAGTCATGAGATTTCCTCCCGCCTCATTCTACCAACAAGAACCGGGAAGTGAAACAGCCGGAATGGGAGTGCGAATCGGCGTCATTTGCTAGAATGACTTGGTCCGCGAGATCGTATCGCCTCTACTAAAGATAAAGATCACCCCGAGGCGATACGAAGATCGACCCCCCCAAACTCCTGAGTCGAAAAGGAAGAGGGGACCGGAGGCGAATAAGAGAGGTCGTTCCGAAAGCGTGACGATCTCCCTCTGCTCTCCTTCTCCCTTCAGGAGTAAGACCCGCATGCCGCCATCGTCCGCTTCCGCCCCCCTCCCCGATCGCTACGCGGCTGCCGCGACCGTCCTCGAACGCGCCGCCGGTGCCGACCCCACGGTCGCCTACCTGCTCTTCCTCGCCTACAAGCGTCAGGGCAAGCCGTCCGAGGCGCGAACGGCGCTTCGTAAGATCACAAAGCCCGACGCCAACGTCACCCTCCAGATGGGGCTACTTTCGCTCGCCGAGAACAACCTCGCCCAGGCCGAGGGCGAGTTCGCCCGCGCGTGGGGCATGGACCCGTCGTCCTACGTCGTCTGCTACAACCTGCTCCTGACGCAGCTCACGCTCGGCAAACTCGAGCCGTGCCTGGAGTTGATCCCCAAGGCCGTCGAACTGCTCGCCAAGAAGCCCAAGGGCGTCGCCAAGCCGGACGACGACCG
>JANXSH010000095.1 GCA_025356615.1 Planctomycetia bacterium
GGTTCACCTCCTCATCCAAGAGTCAGCGCCTCTCTGGGCCGGACGGGAGTTCGCCGGAACGCGAATCGGGTCGCAGACTTGGATCGTCGCTTCGAGGGGCATCCTCTCCTTCCTATTCTCCGACCCGTCTCTCGTATAGATCTCTCCAACGGGTTAGACGATTATTTACCCTAGTTCGGGGTTGCAGCGAACCGCCTTCCTCAGCGCGGCGATGGCCTCGGTGTTCTGCTCCAGCCGTTTCAGCCCAAACTCGAGCCCCTCGAGGTTCTCGCCGGGAGGGATCGGGGCGACAGTCCGATGCCGATAGGCATAGAGCGCGCCGCCCGCCAGGACGATGCCGAGCACTTGTATCCCCGGCCTCGGCGCGGGAGCGGACGCGGTCCTGGTGTACCTGCTTCGTGGGTGGCGTTCATGACACAGGATAGCAGGCCAACAGGGTTTGGAAAAAAGGAGCCGAGGAACCTGAAAGGACTGGACTTGACGGCTGAGAAAGAGCTTGTAAACAATGTTTCTGGGCGGATCCGGGTCATTCCACTCCGAGCCGAGCCTTCTGGGTACATAGGAACCGAGACCGATGTTTGTGCCGAACGTCAACTTCTCGTTCTGGAATTTGTTCGGGAACAGTACGAACCGGGCGTTGCGCGAACCGGCTGTTCGACCAAGCATCGCTCGTCTCGTCCTATCCTATACTGGGGATAGGTTCTTGTTCGCGGAATGTTCCATCCCACAAACCGACCGGATCGCCACTCTCGACGGAACAGGTAGGGGCAACTCTGGAGGCATCCCATGCGCCTTGCGATGGTGACGTTGATCGTGGCTTTCGGTGTGGTCGCCATCGGGACGACCCACGCGGAGAAGGAGAAGAAGATGGACGACCGCGTCTTCGAGATGCGCACCTACTACGCCGCGCCCGGCAAGATGAAGGCGCTGCACGCCCGCTTCCGCGACCACACTCTCGGTTTGTTCAAGAAGCATGGCATCACGAACATCGGCTACTGGAGTCCCGCCGACGCCAAGGAAGCCGACAAGAAGATGGTGTACATCCTCGCCTACCCCACCAAGGCTGCGGCCGACAAGAGTTGGGATGCTTTCCGAAAGGATCCGAAATGGGTCAAGGCGAAGGCGGACTCGGAGACGGACGGGACGCTCGTGGACAAGGTCGAGTCGGTGTTCCTGAATCCGACGGACTATTCCCCCCTGAAGTAGCCCATGAGCGACACGTCGGCGCACTTCGATCGCCTGCTCGGCCTGCTCGAACTCGAGTCCCAGGCCGAGGCGCGGCAGATCGTCGAGCGGATCCGCCGCCTTCCTGCGGCGGAGGCCCAGACGCGCGGCTACTGCCTCGTCGATCTCGTCGCGCGCGACGCGACGCCCGGCCTGGGTGGCCGGCTCCTGCTGAAACTCGCCCGGCGCGACGCGCAGCCTTTGCCCTGGACTCGCCTCGGCGCGGGAACGCCGGTCGTCCTGTCGATCCCCGGCGGGCGGGGCAACGGGCAGCGCGGCGTGGTCTCCTGGCGTGAATCGGCGTCCATCGAGGTCGCCTTCGACGAGCCTCCCGACGAGCAAGACGACGCGACGTATCGCCTCGACATCGCACCGGACGAGGCCGCACGGATGCGCCAGCGCGACGCCCTGAAGGGCGCGGCGTCGGCGAAGAGGTCGCGCCTCGCCGAGTTGCGCGACGTTCTCCTGGGGCTGGTCGCGCCGTCGTTCCGCCCGATTCCCGAGGTGGTCTGCCTCGACGTGGGGCTGAACGAGTCCCAGAGGGTCGCCGTCGCCCTCGCGCTCGCTGCGAAGGACGTGGCCATCCTGCACGGCCCGCCGGGGACGGGTAAGACGACGACCGTCGTCGAGGTCGTCCGCCAGGCGATCCGCCACGGAGGGCGCGTCCTCGTCTGCGCGCCGAGCAACCTCGGCGTGGACAACGTCCTCGAGCGACTCATCGTGGCCGGGGAGAACGCCGTCCGCCTGGGGCACCCCGCGCGCGTGCTGCCCGCGCTGCGCGAGCGGACGCTCGACCTACTCGTCGAGGCGCACCCGGACAGTCGGCAGTCGCGGAAGTTCGTCAAGGAGGCCCACGCCCTGTTCCGCCAGTCGTCGCGCTGGACCCGCGCGAAGCCGCTGCCGGGGGAGCGCCAGCAGCTGCGCCAGGAGGCGCGTGCGCTCCTGAACGACGCTCGCAAGATGGAGGCGCAGGCGGTCGCCCAGATATTGGCGTCGGCCTCGGTGGTCTGCGCCACGCTCACGGGGCTGTCCGACGAGTTGCTCGGCGACAGGCGGTTCGACCTCGTCGTCATCGACGAGGCGTGTCAGACGACGGAGCCTGCTTGCTGGATCGCGTTGGCGCGGGCCGACCGCGTCTTGCTCGCGGGCGATCACTGCCAGTTGCCGCCCACCGTCCTCTCGAACGAGGCGGTCCGCGCGGGCTTCGCCGTCAGCCTGCTGGAGCAACTCGTAGGCCGATATGGCCCGACGATCACGCGCCGACTCGACGTGCAATATCGCATGCAAGAGCGGATCATGGGCTTCTCCTCTCGCGAGTTCTACGACGGGAGCCTCGTCGCCGACGAGTCGGTGAGGACGCATCGTCTGTGCGAATTACCGGGGGTCGCCGAGACGCCGCTGACCACGGCCCCGGTGACGTTCATCGACACCGCAGGCGCGAGCTACGACGAAGAGAAGGAGCCGGACGGCGACAGTCGATTCAACCCGCAGGAGGCGAAGTTGGCAGCCGGCAAGGTACGGCAACTGATCGAGGCGGGACTATCGGGCGAGCAGATCGCGGTGATCGCTCCGTACTCCGCGCAGGTGCGCCGGCTGCGCGAGTTGCTCCGCGACGTGCCGGGGTTGGAGGTCGATAGCGTCGATGGCTTCCAGGGCAGGGAGAAGGAGGCCGTCGTCCTGTCCTTCGTGCGGAGCAACGCCGAGGGCGAGATCGGTTTCCTCGCCGATGTCCGCCGGACGAACGTCGCCCTGACGCGGGCGCGGCGCGGCCTGATCGTGATCGGCGACAGCGCGACGCTATCGAACCTCGCGTTCTACGCGCGGCTGGTCGAGTATTTCGAGGCGATCGGGGCGTATCACACCGTGTGGGAAGAGTCGCTCGAACATGCAGACAATCTGCCCTTGCTCTCCCGCCATCGCCAGCCCTAGAATCCCTTACTCTATGGTTCCGCGCCGCGCGTCTACTTACGAAGGCTGATCCCGAGGCTCTCTCGGGTCCGAACTCACCGATGTCCACCGTCGCAACCTGGCCTTTGTTCGAGCAGATGCTCACTCGCTTCCGCGAACTGGAGACGATGCTCGCCGACCCCGAGGTCGCCGTCGATCGCGTTCGGTATACGAAGCTGGCGCGCGAACATGGTGCCCTGATCCGCAAGGTCCGCCCGTATCAGGACTACCTCGCCGTCGTCGCGGACATCGACGCCACGCGGGAGCTACTCGACGCGGGCGACGACATGCGGGCCGAGGCCGAGCGGGAACTCGAGACGCTCGAGGCCCGCCGGGCCGAGTTGATGGGTCGGCTCGAAGAGTTCCTTCTTGCCGGAGAGGACGACTTCGACAGCATCATCGTGGAAATTCGCGGGGGCACCGGTGGCGACGAGGCGGCCCTGTTTGCGGGCGACCTGTTCACGATGTACAGCTATTACGCCCGCGAGCGCAACTGGCAGATCGAGACGATCTCGTTCAGCCCCGGCGAGGCGGGGGGGTACAAGGAAATCGTCTTCAGCGTCACCGGCGAGGGGGCGTACCAGTACCTCCGCTACGAGAGCGGTGGCCACCGCGTCCAGCGCGTCCCGTCCACCGAGACGCAGGGCCGAATCCACACCACCGCCGCCACCGTGGCCGTCCTGCCGGAGCCGGACGAGACGCAGATCGAGGTCCGCGACCAGGACATCGAGTGGGAGCGGATGCGGGCCGGCGGCGCGGGCGGGCAGCACGTCAACAAGACCGAGAGCGCCGTCCGCATCTGGTACAAGAAGGGCACGCCCGACGAGGTGGAGGTGAAGTGCCAGGACGAGCGCAGCCAGCACAAGAACTACGACCGCGCCATGCGCATCCTCCGCAGCCGACTCTACGAACGCAACCAGCAGCGCATCCACGCCCGCCGTGCCGACGCCCGGCGCAGCCTGATCGGCTCCGGCGACCGCAGCGACCGCATCCGCACCTACAACTTCCCGCAGAATCGCTTGACCGACCACCGGATCAACCTGACGCTCTACAAGCTCGACTCGATCATCACGGGCGAAATGGGCGACCTGTTCCAAGCACTGCGCGACCACGACCGCAGGCAGCGCCTCGAGCAAGCCGTGACGAACTAACAATGCAAATTTAGCCACAGATGAACACAGATGAACACAGATAAGACCGAATGCCTTTGCAATTCCAACTTGCCTTTATCTGTGTTCATCTGTGTTCATCTGTGGCTAAATTCCTTCTTACCCCACGCGGAGGGTGCCGCCCCGTGAGTACGGATCTACCCTGGACGATAGGCCGGCTCCTCGACTGGACCACGAATTACCTCGGAGACAAGGGGGCCGGGTCGCCCCGGCTCGAGGCCCAGCTGTTACTGGCGCACGCGCTGAAGTGTTCGCGAATGGCGCTCTACACGCGCTTCGAGGAGCAGCCTGCCGAGCCGGACCGGACCGCCTTCCGAGAAATGGTGCAGCGCCGCGTCAAGGGCAGCCCCGTGGCCCATCTCGTGGGCCGCAAGGAATTCTTCTCGCTCGAGTTCGAGGTCGGCCCGGCGGTCCTCGTCCCGCGTGCGGACAGCGAATGGCTCGTCACGGAGTGTCTGACACTCGCCAAGCTCATGAGCGCCCCGCGCATCCTCGACGTGGGCACCGGGTCGGGCTGCCTCGCCATCGCCCTGGCCCAACAGCACAAGACGGCGGTCGTGACCGCGATCGACATCAGCGCCGACGCCCTGGCCGTCGCCCGCCGCAACGCGGCCCGGCACAAGCTCGAGGACCGCGTCCGCTTCCTCGAGGGCGACCTGTTTGGCCCGATACCCACTGGCGAGCGGTTCGACTTCATCCTGAGCAACCCGCCCTACATTCCGACGGGCGTGATCCCCACGCTCGCCGCCGAGGTACGCGACCACGAGCCGCGCATTGCCCTCGACGGCGGCAGCGATGGATTCGCGGTGATCGATCGGCTCCTCGTCGATTCGCCGAACTACCTCGAGCCGGGCGGCCATCTGCTCATCGAGATCGGCTACGACCAGGAAGTCTCGGGGCAAGAGCGATTCGAGCGAGCCGGCGGCTGGGATCTGGGCAAAACCATCCACGACGGCGAAGGCCGTCCTCGCGTCTTGCGAGCGCGGCGGGGGTGAGGGCCTGTGGTTTCTAACGCTCCTGTATCAGGGGCATCTACACAAAGGAAAGGTGAAGCCGGTGAAAGACCGACCCCACCCCCCAACCCCCTCCCCTAAACACCGTATTGCAAGGATGACGTAAGCGATTGTCGTGCAACCCTTTATCGCCGAAATATGGCTGCCAGCACCGAAGTTCCGGCGCTGCAAGGGGTTCGGTCTGGAAGAGCCAAGAGCGATAAGGAC
>JANXSH010000101.1 GCA_025356615.1 Planctomycetia bacterium
GGTTCACCTCCTCATCCAAGAGTCAGCGCCTCTCTGGGCCGGACGGGAGTTCGCCGGAACGCGAATCGGGTCGCAGACTTGGATCGTCGCTTCGAGGGGCATCCTCTCCTTCCTATTCTCCGACCCGTCTCTCGTATAGATATCTCCAACGGAGGAGACGATTATTTACCGACAGAGTGCTACCCAGGCCCGAACTTCGGGCTAAACGATTTCTCGGAGTCGCCGCGCACGCCCCAGCGCCGACACGGCGAACACGAGCGGGTACATTCGCTCGAAGTACCACAGTTTCGCGAAGTAGAACCCGATCGGCGTCGGCTCACGGAGCTTGCCCGCCTCGATCGCGTCGCAGAGCCACATCACGCCGCGATCGACGGCGGCGGTGGACGGTGCGGCGAGCAGCGCTTCGACCGCGAGAGAGGTCTCCTCGACGCTCGACGGCGTACCGAGACAGCCGCCCCAGCCGCCGTCGGCGTTCTGGTTGGCAAGCAGCCAGGGGACGGCTCGTCGCGCCGGCTCGCTGTCCATCAGGCCCAGGTCGCGGTAGGCGAGCAAGACGCGGGACGTGCCGTAGGTCGGGTTGATGTCGTCGGGGGCGTGTTGGTTGCCGAACCAGAGGGGGAGCCAGGAGCCGTCGGGGCGCTGCTCGCGCGCGAGGTAGGCGAGGGCGCGGGGGGTCACTTTAGCCTTCCATCCGACAACGTGCCATGCACGGAGCGCATGGGCCGTAAGGTCGGAGCCGCTGCGATCGAATGGCAGTTTGCCCCACCCTCGGCAGAACGTCGGCATGCCACCGTCGCGGTTCTGAAGGTCGCCGAGCCACTTGACCCCATTGACTAGATCGAAAGCATGTCGTCGGCCATCAACCAGGTCCGGGAATTGACACATCGCCAGGATCGCGCCCGGCGTATCGTCCGCGTCTGGTACTCCGCCAGGCAGCGGAGTCCACGCCCACGCTCCGGGGTCGGCCCCGGTGAAGGGATGCCGTTCACGATACTGCTGCCGCATCAGCCATTCGACCATTTCCTCTTTCCGGTCCAGCGACTCCAGGTCATCCCCGGACGCCAGCGCATTCACCGCAAGGGTCGTCACCCACGTCGAGAGGTTCGTGTCGATCGGCCAGCTGCCGTCCGCACGCACCGAGGCGACGAGGAACTCGACCGCCTTCTTGACGACGGGGTGATCCTTCCGGCCACTGCTCGCCAGACCCATCGTCACGAAGCCCGTCAGCGGAGCCGCCTCCAGAAAGCCTCCGTTGGGCGGCTGGATGCGTGTCAGGACGCGCAAACTCGGGCCGACGGACGCCACGCGGACCAGGCGCGCGAGTGGGTTCCACGAGGGCCGATGGTGATGAACCGCCTGGCCGATCGCGATGAGCGCGGGCAGGGCGTAGCTGACGACGGGCAGGCCGAGGAAGCGATACCACGACTGCGGGAAGCAGGCCATCTCGAAAGGCAGCGACGGCACCTCGCGCCACTCGACGAGGCCCGCGAGGGCACACGTCATCAGGATCGGCACCGAGAACGTGCGGTCCTTGCCGTAGCGGGCGCGGACGGCCTCGGCGATCTCGGATGGCGTGTCGCCGAAGCGTTTCAGCCACTCCCGGCATCGTGTGAGAGGTTCGCCCTGTCGTTCCGATGCCCCGGCGAGATGGAAGGCGCTGATGCAAAGCAGCGTCGTCGAAATGTTGGAGAAGCTCTTGACCGTGTCGCCCCAGCCCCCGTCGGCGTTCTGATTCGCCCTGAGCCAGGCGATCCCGCCATCGATGAGGGAGGCGTGTTTTCGGGCGTCCACCAACGAGAGGGCGCTAACGGCGACGGCTGTAGACAGAGCCGACGTGGACAACTCGCCGACCCAATAGCCGCCGGGATGGCGCTCGGCGAGGAGGGCGGCGCGGGCGGTCTGATAAGCGCGGTCGAGGCGTGCGGGGTCCATCAGGTCAGCCCGCCTCAACGCGACCGGGCGTGAGTTCGTAGGGGCCGTCGAAGAGGATCGTTTCGACCTCGGGGGCTTCCATAACGGTCGTCGAGCCGGTCACGAGGTGAATGACGACGACCTTCTGCTTGCCGAGGGCCATCACTCCCCGGTCGGCCACATAGACCTTCCGGCCATCGTGGAGGCCAAGGGTGAAGGAGACGAACGGGGTGGCGTTGAGGGCACGGCGGATGTCGTCGATGTTCATGATGGTCACTCGTTGGGTGGGGAAGCCTTCCCTGATACCTTGTTTCGCCATTCCAGCAGTCGCTGCAATTCTGGCAAGACGGCCAGATCCTTTGGGCGATTCGCGGCGGTCTTCGTCGCGATCAGATGTTCCAACGATAAGAGCTTGACTCGAATCCCATCCAGATCGATTTCCTCGGCAGTATCGATGATTTGGTCATAGTTGCCGATCGCGGACATCTCGCCGAGCAAATCGATATCTTCGTCGCCGATCGTCAACGTGAAATTGCACCCGTTGATGATCGTCGTCTCATCGAAGATGAAGGGCAGGTCTGGCGGAAAGCCTCGCGCACGGGGCTTCAGGGGTGCCAGGGCGCGAGCAAGGCGCTTCGCATTTCCCGGAGTGCGGCGGTAGCAAATGTCGAGATCGCGGGTCGTGATCGTCGACCCTTGCAAAACCGCACTGACCCCGCCGACGATGAGATACTCCACTCCTTCGGCCGCGAGCCGTTTGACGATCTCCTCGGTAAACACGTTCATGGGTCGTCTCCGGGTCAACAAGACTCTCCAGCCTTCATGATGCCGAAGCCGCTCCGACGGCGACTTCCGAACCATACGGGCCAACGCCGGTTCGTCGAAGTCGCCTTGATGACCGAGGTCCGCAACGGGAAAGAGGGGAAGAGTCATGGCTTATTTCGTAGCGTAAGGATTCGTGACGTTCACCCTCATCAAATCTCCAACTCGTCCAGCGCGTCCATCAGCTTGTCCAGGTCGTCCTTCACCGCCCCGACCTTCTCCGTCTGACGTTTCGGAATCCCCACCGCCATTCCGACCGCCTGCCGGCCGTCGGCGACGAGTTCGCGGTCGCGCTCGTGGGCGGCCATCGCCATCGCGTCCATGCCGCCGAAGAGTTTCGTCAGGTCGATCTTGAGGCCGCTGATCGCCGCCACCGGCGCGCCGGCAATGCCGGGCGTCTTGTGTTCGGGGAACATGATCGCGTTCTCCGGACACACCCGGCTACAGGCCGGGCACCCCTTCTTGCACTCGTCCTGATTCTCGACGACGAGGCGCTCGAGCGAATCGACGCCGTAGACCCCGAACAGGCAGAAATCGAGGCACTCCATGCAGTTCGTGCATCGGCTGTAGTCGATGACGGGATACCAGCGCCGCCCCGCCGCCGCCATGATCTGTTCCGGCTCGAAACTCGGCTTCGTCGCAATGCCGAGTTGCACCAGCGCTACAGGCGCGCTCGCAGCCTTCGCGTCCTTGCGCGCGCCGCACTCGGCGGCGATGCGTTTGACCTCTTCGACATAGACGCGAAAGTCGCCGTGGTCGCGCAGGTCGAGGCAGTAGATGTGCCGATCCGGCACGTTCAGTACGCCGATGCCCTTCGGCGTCGGCTTCTCCCCCTCGTCTTCGTCTTCATCCTTGACGGCTATCTGGTTCTCGCCGAAGTGCCCCTTGATGCCGTCGCGGTCCAGCACCCAGAACGCAGCGCGCGGGAACAGCCACGCCAGGACGACCATGTCGCCGCGAACGCCGTCGAGGAACATTCGTCCGGTGTGGTTCTCGTCGAGGTCATACAGGTGCGGCACGATGCACACGTCGAGGCCCGGCTCCATGATGAGCGCCGCGGCGACGCTCTCCTCGAGCGAACGCTTCGCCGGGTTCTTCCCCTGGCCCTGCGATAAGACGACCGTAATTCGATGACGACTCATGGGGGATTCAATCCTCGTTGATCTTGCCTTTGATCAGTCGTTGGGTCTTTTCCCAGTTATCGGTTAGATACTGATGATACGCCGTCACGTCGAGCAACGGCGTCGGATCCTCGCACTCGATATCGAACAACCATCCACCGCCATGCCCATCGACGTTGATCGCCGAGGGGTCCGTCAACAACCCGTCGTTGAACGCGACCAGCGTCCCCGCGAGCGGCGAGAAGAGGTCGCTCTCAGCCTTCGAGGTCTCGATGTGCCCGATCTCCTGCAACAACGAGATCGGATCGCCCGCGTCGAGCGACCAGCTGAGGAAGTACACGTCCTGCATCAGCCGGATAGCGTAGGTCGTGAACCCGAACCGCCACCGCCCCGGCGCTGACTCCATCGCCCACATATGATTGCGCGCGTACCGCCGATCGCCGGGCAGCACTGCGGCGAACTTGCCCATCATGAAGGTCAGCGACTCGGACACGTCAGACTCCAAAACATTTATCCGCAGATTACACAGATTACACAGATTAATGAATTAATTTCAATTTGTGTAATCTGCGGAATCTGCGGATACTATTCTTATGTATATCGGCTCCCCTGATGCTCCGGCTCGAAGAACGTCGGCAACAGCCGATCGACGACGAGCATCCCTTCCGGGGTGACGGCGATCTCCTTGCCGACGAGCGTGACCTTGCCGTCCTCCTCCAGACGACGCCAGCCGTCGGCGAATTCGTCGCGGACATCGACGCCGAACTTCCTCTGGAAATAGGCCCGGTTGACGTGGCCCGTCTTGAGTTGGAGGACCATCTCGCGGATGAGCGCCTGGTGGGGCGTGATCGGCAGCGCCCGGCCCAGGGGCAACTCGTCGCGATCAAGGGCGGCGATGTACTCCTCCCAGCGATCGACGTTCTGGACGTGGACGCCGCCGACGTGCCCGAACGAAGCGACCCCGGTGCCGAACATATCCGCCCCGTGCCAGAGGGCGTCGCGGTAGACGAACTTCGCGCCCTTGTCGCGGACCAGTGTGTAGGCGCTGGAGATCGAGTATCCCGCTGCCGTCATCGTGTCGTAGGCGTACTGGACCCAGGCGCGCTTCGTGGGCCAGTCGGCGATCTCCATGCTCGGCTCGTCGTTACCGATCACTTTGAGTTGCTGCGAAAAGACGGTGTTGTAGGGCAGTTCCATCTGGTAGATCGTCACGCTCTCGGGGCGGAGGGCGAGCGTCTTCTGGACGCAGACGCGCCAGTTGTCCCACGTCTCGCCGACCATGCCCGAGATGAGGTCGATGTTGATCTGCTCGAAGCCGACCTCACGCGACCAGTCGTAGGCGCGGTAGATCTCCTCCTCGTGATGCGCCCGGCCGTTGTACTCGAGGATCTTCGCGTCGAAGTTCTCCAGGCCGAGACTGAGGCGCGTGACGCCGAGTTCGCGCAGCGTCTCGAGCTTGTGCTTCTGGAGCGTGCCCGGCTCGCACTCGAACGTGACCTCCTCCGCCCCGTCCCAGTCGAGGGACGCGCGGAGGCGGGTCATCAGGTCGCGGAGCTGCCCGGCGCTGAGGTACGACGGCGTCCCGCCGCCGAAGTAGACGTAGTTCAGCGGCCGACCGCCGACGAACGGCGTCTTCGCGTAGATCGCCACTTCCTTGACGAGGGCGTCGGTGTAGGTCTCGACCTCGCGGGCGTTCTTGTCGGTGTAGACGCGGAAGTAGCAGAACTTGCAGCGCTTGCGACAGAACGGGATGTGCAGGTACAGCCCCAACGGCGTCTCCGGGCGCGCGGGCGGGGCGGCGAGGACCGCGTGGGCATCGGGTAGGAAGGTCGGCTTCCAGAACGAGAACGGCGGGTAGTTCGCGACGAAGTAGTTGCCTAGCCCGGTCTTTTCCTGGGTGGCGTCCGTCATCTTCGGATTCCTCACGACGAGAGGGGGCGTTCGGGGGGGGTAATACTCTATCCTATCCCTTCCACGCTTCGGAGGAAAGAGAGTGGCCCCCTCGGGACTGTAAACAAGGCTTGAAGGCCGCGTGCCGGTATGATTGAATGGAATGGGAAGGAGACGTGCATGGTTCCAACACCCCTGTCGATCGGGTTGACGCTCTGCCAATCCATCATCATCGAGGAGGGCACGAGGAACCTCACCCTCGTCGGGTCGTTCTACGACTTCGAGGCGAGCGAGTTCCCGTTCACCCCCGCCCCGTTTCGGGCTATCGCCTCTTTGGTCGGAGGCAATGGGGAAGGGGAACTGGTCCTGACGATTACGCAGTTGCGAACCGATGACGAAGTGTTCGCCATCCACCGGCGGATCTCTTTCGTCGATAGGTTTGACGAGGTGTGCGTGATGTCTCGCCTGACCAACTGTGAATTCCCGGAGCCGGGGGCTTATATGATGACCCTCTTGGTGGACGGAGAATGGGTGGCCCAACGTCGTTTCGAAGTTTCTTCCGAGGAGACTTTTTGATGAGTGAGTCGAATCCGCCACACCGCGACAAGTCCGTCGGGCAGACGCACTCTCGCCGGAGAGTCGATATCGTGATCGACGAACCCGGTGACACGACCCGTCGGCCCCGCCGCCCGAACGTCCCTCTGGACCCGCCGCCCCCGCGTCGGCCCGAACCCGACCCCAGGGACACGCCCCCCACTCCGGCCTGACCGGCACGGAGCAAAGAGAGTGGACCCCACGGCCCGCGCCCTCACCTTCGCCCTGACCCGCCCCGAGACGGCCCAATCGGCCCTGCTCGCCCAGCGCGGCGCAGCCGATCCCGCCGGCCTCTCGGCCGTCGTCGAACTGCTCCATCGGCCCCATACCGCCGTCGCGCGCCTCGCGGTCGAGATCCTCGCCGAGTGGGCTGATCCGCTCGTATCGCCGACGCTAATCCACGCGCTCGATAGCCCGCTCTCCACGGTGCGGATGGAAGCCATTGCGGCCCTGTCCCGGCGCGGGGAATATCCCTCAGCGGAGTTGACCAGGCGACTCCGCGAAGATCCGTCCTGGCCGGTGCGTCGCGCCGCCCTGATGGCGTTGACTCATGTGAATGACGCATGGGCCATTCTCTACGCCGCCGACGATCCGCACTGGCGCGTGCGGCACGCGCTGCTGGGTATCTTGACGCCCATGACGGACCGTAAGGACGAGATCCGCGCCCGCCTCGATGGTCCATCGCCCCGTGTCGCGGGCGTTCGCCGCTACCTCGACGCCCTCTGGAAGGGCGACTGGACGCTCGATCCCGTTACCACTCCTTCCCAAGAATGGCTCGGCTACGACCCCGACCCGGCTGTCCTGTTGCGGAACCTGGAAACACTCTCCCCCGCTGGCTGCCGCGCTTCGCTCGATGCGATCGTGGCCTACGTCGGCCACATCGACGAGCGCGTCGCCCGGCGGGCCGGCGAGATCCTCCGCCGACACGGCGAGTCGGCGCACCTCATCGCCGCGCTGGGCTGGCTCGAGGACCCTCGATCGAACGCCGGGGCCGGCCTCGAGTCGTTGACGACCGGCCTCGACCTCGACCGCATCGAGGACGCCGCCCGGCAGATCCTGCACGACGAATCCGCCACGCCGCGCCGACTCGCCTGGGCGATCGACCAGGTCGGCAAGGCGTTTCCGCGCGAAGAGGTCGAAGGACGTTGTAGGACGCTCATCGCCGATTCGTCGCTCCCGCCGGTCGTTCGAGCGGCGTTGGAGCGCTTTCAAGGAGTCGTGGACAAAACCCCCAAAACACCCAAAACCCACCCCCTCGCCCGCGCCGAGGCGCTCACCCCTGAGACCGCCGCCGAGATCCTCGCGAATCCCGACGCCGAGTCGTCGTGGCACGTCCTCTCGACCGCCGCGCGGATGTGCCGAGTCCCGCTGTGGCGCTTCGAGCCACGCCCCGCGTGGGAGCCTCCGCCTATCTCCGAGGAACGCGAAGAGACCCTCGAGCCGACCCTCACCGCACCGCCTCACGCCAGGCCGCTCGGGCCGTCGATGCTCGTCAGCCCCGTAGGTCTGAGCGGACACTACGGCTTGCCCGTCGCGGGCTTCGTCGCCGGGGTCGAGGCGGGGATCAACGTCCTCTTCTGGGAGCCGAACTACGCCACGCTGACGAACTTCTCGTCGCGCCTCTCGCCGTCGACCCGGCGCGGCCTGCACTTCATGGCGGGCACCTTCGAGGCGACGCCGAAGCGCGTCCGGGCCGACGCGGAGCGCGCCCTACGGCACCTGCGAATCGATCGGCTGTCGCTCTTCGTCCTCTATTGGACGCGAACCTGGGACCGCATCGACGACGACCTACGCGGCGTCCTCGACGACCTGAAACGCGAAGGAAAAGTCCAGACGAACATGCTCTCGACGCATGACCGCACCCTGGCCGTCGAAGCGATCGCGGGCGGCTACGACCCGGTCATGGTCCGCCACAGTGCCGCCCATCGCGGCGCGGAACGCCACGTCTTCCCGCGCGCCTTCGAAGCGGGCGTGAGCGTCATCACCTTCAACAACACCTGCTACGGCCGACTCCTCCGCCCGCGCGGCGACCGGCCCGCGCCCTCCGCCGCCGACTGCTACCGATTCAGCCTCGCCCAGCCCGGCGTGTCGATGTGCCTGTCCGCTCCCGCGACGATGGAGCAACTCGCCGACACACTCGCCGTCGTCCGCGCCCCGACGATCCCGGCGGAGCGAAAGGAACACCTCATCGCCTGGGGCGACGAACTGTACCGCGAGGAGAAGCTGTTCCGGCAGACGATCCGATCGAGATGAAAAAGGCCGACCCCCGCACCCGAGCTACTTACCTCCAAGGCGACGAGCCACAGAGATCGCTTTTGGCGATCGAAGCGGTGCGTTGCCCATTACAGGGCCGTCGTGCGTACCTTCCACGGCGTAACGCCGCAGCATCGCTACCTCCACGATGCGGGGGTCGGCCACGGACATCCTACGCGGGAACGGTGAAAGGAGAAGGCCGACCCCCGCACCCGAGCTACTTACCTCCAGCAGGCGAGACTCTCGGCCGCATGCGATTGGGGCATCGGCCGAGGGTAGAGCCCCGTAAGGCGCTGTCGTGCAGACCTTCCACGGCGTAACGCCGCAGCATCGCTACCTCCGCTATGCGGGGGTCGGCAAGTGATATCGTAGTAGGGATTCGTGGAAGGGGAAGACGGGGACGACCTCGCCGACCTACGCGATCTCCGGTAACAGCCCACGACGGGCCGCTCTGGACGCGCGGGCCATTCTCTGGCTATGGTAATACTCGACCCACCCGACGAGAGGCCGGACATGGAATGGCTGCTGGAACTCCGCCCGATCCCGCTGTTTAGTTTCTACCTGGTGTTCCTCTTCGTCGCCAGTACGATGATGCGCCTGCGCCAATACAACGCCATCCTGTCGCTCTTGGGCCGGCTCCGCACGCGCTGGCCCAACCTGACGAGCCTGATCCTCGCCCACCGCCACATCTTCCTGACCTGGGAAACCTACCGGCCCCTCTTCGTCGTGACGGGCCTCGTGGCGGTCAACACGCTCATGAGTCAGTTCATCTGGCCCCAGGCCAGGGCGTTCAGCGTGGCAGACCTCGTAGCGATCTGGCCCGTCGTCCCGCTGGCCCTCCTGACCGGCGGGGCGATGGCGGGGTTCGACATCCACGGGACGCTGCAAATCGGCGAGATCGACTCGGCGGAGACGGAGAAGTATTTCGACCAGGCAGAGTCGTGGCTGCGCGGCTGGAAAGCGCCTGCGGTGCGTCTGCTTTCCTTCGGATACATCAACCCGCGCCAGATGGTCGTCAAGGAGGTCCGCACCGCCCTGGAAGGCGCGACGCCTTGGCTCCACGAGACCCTGCGCTGGTTCACGATCCAGACGGCCTTGCGGATCGCCTTCGGGATGACGCTGTGGACGAACTACGCGCTGAACGGCTGGCTGCGGGCCTTGATGCAGGACGAATAGAAGTCGATTCCGACCGCCGATTGGCGTGGCCCTCCTCGCCCCCGTCGGGGTAGAATGCCCGAATACGATGCCGTTGCCGTAGCACGAGGGGGCGCGACCATGACCGACCAGGTAAGCCCGGCGGTGCAGGACTATCTCAAGGCGATCCACGCGCTCAACGGGGCCGAGGGCAAGGTCTTGCCGTTCAAGATCGCCGAACGACTCCAGGTGCGTGCCCCGTCGGTCACGGGCATGCTCAAGCGCCTCGCCGACGCGGGCTGGATCGACTACCACGCCGGCCAGGGGGCGCAGCTCACGCCCGCAGGCATCACCGAGGCGCGCCGGGTCATCCGTCGGCACCGGCTCGTCGAACTGTTCCTCACGCGCGTCCTGGGGCTGGACTGGAGCGAGGTGGACGCCGAGGCCGAGGCACTCGAACACGCGATCTCGCCGCGCCTCGAGCAGGCGATCGCGGCACACCTCGGCGAGCCACTCGAGGACCCGCACGGCCACCCGATCCCCACGCGCGAGGGAACCCTCGTCCGCCGTAACCTCAAGCCTCTCAACACCTTCCAAGTCGGCCAACACGTTCTCATCCGCGAGGTGCGCGACGACGACCCCGAACGCCTCCGCCGCTGGCAGACGCTCGGCCTGATGCCGGGCGTCACCGTGTACTTCGTCCGCCACCAGCCTCTCGACGACCTGTTCGAGTTGCGCGTCGGGGAGCAGGTCTTTCCTCTGGGGAGCGAAGGGCTAATGGGCCTCCTCGGCGAAACGGTAACGATGTGATCCGCAGATTACACAGATTGGTTCAAGACACAAGACAAAGTAATTGATGGTTGTTACGACAGATGGGTATACGTCAATTCGTCTTCAATTAATCTGTGTAATCTGCGCAATCTGCGGACAACATTTTCACCATAAAGTGTAGCCGCCGTCGATGACGCTCACCGTCCCGGTCATGTAGCGCGAGGCGTCGCTCGCCAGGAGCAGCGCCAGCCCCGCGATCTCGTCCGGCTCGCCTAGTCGGCCCATCGGGATGTCTCGCTCGAAATCCGTCTGGAAGCTCGGGCGTTCGCGGAACCATTTCCGGTTCGGCTCGGTGAGGAATCCGCCCGGCGCGATGGCGTTGATCGTGACTCCGCGCGCCGCCCAGTCGGCGGCAATGGCGCGGGTGAAACCGACGAGTGCCGCCTTCGCCGTCTCGTAGTGCCGGCCCTCGATGCCGCGCATCGAGACGATCGGCCCGGCGATCGAGGCGATGTTGATGACCCGGCCCCAGCCCCGTTCGAGCATCCCCGCGCCGAGGAGCCGGGTGCAGACGACGGCGCTGTTGAGGTTCAGATCGAGGAAGCCGAGCCACTTGTCGAGGGGCATCTCGGTGAGCGGGATGTTCTCGCGCCGACCGCCGACGTTGTTGACGAGAATATCGACCGGGCCGATGCGCGCGAGGATTTCTGTACCCAGCGACTCGGCAGTGCTGGCGTCGTGCAGATCGGCAACGATGGTTTCAACCGCGTGCCCGTGCGCGAGCAGTTCCGACTGGGCTTGTTCCAGCGACTCGGCATCGCGTCCGACGAGGACGAGGTCCGCCCCCGCCTCGGCGAACGCCCCGGCCATCGCTTTTCCCAGCCCCCGGCTGCCGCCGGTGACGACGGCCCGCCGGCCGTCGAGGCGAAATCGATCGAGTGTTCCCATGCGCGGCCTCTCTCGGGAAGCGAGGCGAGCGGCCCCTGTCAAGGGGCTGGATTGTCCAAGCGCCCGAACCAACCCCTTGACAGGGGTCGCTCGCCTCACTCTGCTGTCCTATGGCTCCAACCCCTTGCGGTCGAGGCGAATCCTGCTATGACATCTGCATCCGACCTGCGGAGAGACCATGCCCGAGGATGCCTTCACGCCTGGCAACGCTCCCCCTTCCTCGCCGCGACCGGCGAGGCCGTCCGACGTGTCGATCCCGAGTATCGCGCACGAGCCGGACGAGGATGCCGTGGTGCCGGAACGGCTCCGCGTCTGGACGGCGCGAACCATTTGGGCGCTCATCGGCGCGGGCGTCGTGGGCGGGCTTGGGGGGTCGTGCATCGGCACCACCTTTGCAAAGATCGTGCAAAATACCTGGGGTATCGCTCTTGGCCTCCTGTCGGCAGTCCTCGGCATCGGCCTGGGAGTCATGACGGCGTACCGGGCCGTCCGACGGCTGCCCGGCACGGGGCAGCGCGTGAGCAACCGCGACCTGCCGACGAAGCCGACCGAGCTGCCGCGCCGGTCGGCTTCGCACTTCGTCAGCACGAGCAAGACACCGCCTATGCCCATGCCCCCCCGGCATGTGGAACGGTTGACCGGGTCGAAGTCGGCGATCACCTGCGTGGCGATCGCCCCGGACGGCCGGCTCGCCCTCGCGGGCAATCGCGAGGGTCGGGTCATCCTCTGGGACGTGCAGACGGGCTTCGAGTTGTTCTCGATGCCCGCGTACAAGAGTCGGGCTACCGCCGTCGTCTTCTCCCCCAACGGGGCGATCATGGCCGCGACGGGGATCGACGAGAAGTGGAAGGACGACGCCTCGTCCACGGTCCACGTCTGGGACACCGCCACGGGCCAGGAGTTGCGCCGCATCGAGATCGAGAAGGGACTCTTCTCGATGTGCTTCCTGCCCGACGGTCGGCAGGTGTTGCTCGGCGGACGAGACTACCTCCGCGTCTGGGAACTCGACGGCCCGAGCGCGGTGGCGCTCGTCGCCATCACCGAGCAAGTGTTCTCGAACGACCAGGTCCGCGCCGTCGCCGTGGACGCCGAGGGCAAGATGGCGATGACCGGCTGCCATCAGAGTCAGGACATCTGGCTCGTCAACCTGGCGCGGGCCGAGAAGATTCGCAAACTCGGCGGACACACCAGCGGCTACTTCATGTTCCGCAAGCCGACGATCACGAGTCTCGCCTTCTCGCCGGACGGGTTGCGTGCCGTATCGGGCTGCCTCGACCAGACGGCGCGGGTGTGGAACGCCCTCACGGGCGAGTGTAAACTGGTCTTCGGGGGCCATCGCGGCTTCTGGGGCTGGCGCGGCGTCGTCGGCGTGGCATGGCTGCCCGATGGAAAGCACGCGCTGTCGGCGAGCGAGGACGGCACGCTCCGCGTCTGGGACGTGAACACAGGGCAAGAATCGCGAAGGTATCAGCACGGCGGGTCGATCCGCTGCCTCGGCGTCACGCCGGACGTTCGGATGGCGGTGACCGGAGGGAGTGATGGCGTCGTGCGGGTCTTTACGCTGAACTGAGGTGTCCTACCCAAACGAATGCTATTCCGTGTACGATAGCAAACGGCAGTTGGCATTATTCACGAACAGGGGCAAGAGTTTGTCGTTATTCTCCCGCCAAGCCTGTTTCATCATCACGACATTGTCCCTGTACTTGCTCAGGAGAGCATCGATTTTGTGTGCGTTGAAGGCGTCCACAACGACAGGGAATGGATCAGCGACGAGTCCCAACCTCGCCACATGCGGTGCCCATACCTGTTGGGCCCAGTCGAGCCACTTGGCGTGGTAATAATTTCTGTAGATGAAATCGAAGAAGTCGATGACGATGTTCCCGGTGGTCGAGGAATCACACGGGAACCGCGGCTCTCCATCCTCGGCAATATGCACATGCGGCCAGTGCTCCTTGAACATCGGCCCAATCCTTGCGCCGTGGTAGTCGAGCCGAAGGTATTGGACCTCGTCGGAGCCGTTCTCGTAGTAGGATTTCAGTGACTTGTTGAGAACAATGATGGCTTGGGCACTGACGTAGATCAGTTTTCGATCATCAACCCATCGGACGGAGACGAACGCAGCAAAGTTTTCCTCGATGGCGTAGCGGGTGGGCCTCCCGTCGAAGTATTACCCCGGCCCGATAGATCATCAATAAGTGGAGGTTGGACCAGCGTATAATAAGTATAGAGGGAAGAAGGAGGAACGTATCATGACTATCACCCTGCCAGACGCCCGCAAACTATCCGACGAGATACTCGAGGCTC
>JANXSH010000111.1 GCA_025356615.1 Planctomycetia bacterium
CAAGTAGGCCAACACGTCGTCCACGGCGATGGTCTGGGTGGCCGTGGTGAGCCAGCGGGGGCAGATCATGACGGGCAGGCGGTCGGTCAGCGATTTCATTAACTGGTACGACAGGCTTCCCGCCCCGACGATCATCCCGGCCCGAAACTCGATGGTCTCGACGCCCGACGCCCGCAGGATTTTCCCGACATCGTGACGGCTCCGCAAATGCGGCGAGAGCTTGGGGTCGTCGTCGTCGCCCAGGCCACCGAGGTAGATGATCCGCCGCACTCCGGCCTTCTTTGCGGCCTCGGCGAAATTGGTCGCCGCCTGTTTGTCTTCCTTCTCGAAGTCGGTCGAGTCGGACATCAGGTGGACGAGATAGTAGGCGGTATGGACGCCGTGCAGCGCCTCGTCCAGCGACGGGGCGTCGAGAACATCGCCTCGGACGACCACGGTGGACGCGCCGACGAGGGGACGCAACTTGTCGGGGTTCCGGGCCAGACATCGCAGTACGACCGGTTGGCGTTCGAGTAGCGGGATCAGCCGTCCGCCAACGTACCCGGAAGCGCCGGTCAGCAGCACGACGGGGAGATCGGCGTTCTGCGGTTCCGCTTGTGACATCGTGTTCGGCCAGACTCCCAGTTGGGAAGCGTGTTGTTTTGCGGATAGTATGCTGCGGGGGCATTTTACCCTTTGGGCGAACCACAGCACAGGCTTGGCTGCGGGCGAGATGGAAGGTGGAGATGTTGTCGTTGCGAAAACCGTCTGTCGATGCCCTGAGGCGATTCTTGGCGGCGCAGGCGAAGCTGCCCTTCACCTACGAGGCGGTGGGGGCGACCGCCGAGACGCCGCCTG
This sequence comes from Planctomycetia bacterium, assembly GCA_025356615.1. Taxonomy (GTDB): domain Bacteria; phylum Planctomycetota; class Planctomycetia; order Gemmatales; family Gemmataceae; genus JANXSH01. The sequence continues at coordinate 838 of JANXSH010000111.1, forward strand.
CTGGTTTCATCGTGGACCGGACCCGCATCAAGCTCGGCGAGGGCGAGTCAGTTTTCCGCTCGGCCATTGTCGCTCCCGGCCGCGCCCGCGCCGTGGGGGTACGACGCGGCGAAGCGAGGGCGAGTCAGTGTTCCGCTCGGCCATTGTCGCCCTGCGTCGGTGGGAGCAGTTCGACCTCGGCTGGGTCGAGGCGTGGCCCTCAGACACGCCGATGCAGAAGGGCGAGGTCGTGGCGGTGATGGGGCGGGCCGTTGGCGTCTGGTGGCTCAACGCCTGTCGGGTCGTATACATCGTGGACGAGGCGGGGCCGATCAGCAAGTTCGGCTTCGCCTACGGCACGTTGCCGGGCCACGTCGAGAGCGGGGAGGAGCGGTTCCTCATCGAGTGGGACCGGGAGGGGAACGGCGTGTGGTACGACATCCTGGCCTTCTCCCGCCCGCACCAGTTCTCGGCCCGGCTCGGCTACCCGGTCGTGCGCCGCTTGCAGAAGCGATTCGGGCGGGACTCGGCAGCGGCGATGCTAAGAGCCGTCAGCCCCGGCGCTTAAGTCTGGGCGGCGTCCCCCGCACCCCCGCAGCCAACAGCGGCGACATCGCCATGAACAGCAGGCCAAAGGCGAGGAAGCCGCCCCGAGAGGCGTCGTAGTCCTCGGTGATCCGCTCCCACGGCAAGCCGAGGACGAGCCGCCCCAGCCCGATCTCGAACAGGACCGTCAGCACCACCCACAGTACGCCGACGCCGAGAAGCTGGAGTCTCGTCCCGGTGGCGATCCACCGAATACCGAGGAAGGCGACGGCGAAGACCAGCAGTGAGCCGACGAAAACGCCTATCTGCCGGGCGTGGGGGTCGCCAACAAGCGGCACGAGCAGGATTCCCCGCAGGACGCCGTGGACAGTCTCGGCGGCGATGATGACCAGCCAGACGGCCACAGCCCGAAACAGGAACATGGGCGTCACCCGATGGCCTTCGCAATCACGAACGCCGCCGTCGCCGCCAGCCCGCCCACGACGACGGTTTGCCACGCACTGCGGAACGGCTTGGCCGTCGTGAACCGCCCCTTGACGTACCCGAACACGAGCAGCGCCAGCAGCGTCACGACGACCGAGGCGAGCAGGGCCGTGTGGACCGAGCGGAGGAAGAAGTACGGGGCGAGCGGGACCATCCCACCGGCGATGTACGACAGGGCGATGGTGAGGGCGCTGTTCCTGGCCCGCTTCGGGTCCGGCTCCTCCAGCCCCAACTCGAACCGCATCATGAAGTCCACCCACCGCTTCTTGTCGGCCCGGATGGATGCCACAACCGCCACAACCTTGTCCCCGTCCAGGCCGTAGGAGCGGAGGACGGCGGCGACCTCGGCGGCTTCCTCCTCCGGCATCTCCTCCGTCTCCCGATCCTCCCTGGCCCGCTCGGAGGCGAAGTGTTCGGCGTCGGTTCGTGCGGCCAGGTAGCCGCCCAGGCCCATCGCAATGGCCCCGGCTGCGACCTCGGCCAGTCCCGCCGTGATGATGAGGCCGGTCCCGGTCCCGGTCGCTTCGATGGCCCCCGACAGCCCCGCCGCCAGAGCGAACGGGACGGTCAGGCCGTCCGACATCCCGATCACGATGTCCCGGATCGTCTTCGAGGCCGTGAAGTGCTTCTCGATATG
>JANXSH010000155.1 GCA_025356615.1 Planctomycetia bacterium
TCGGCGACACGTACTACCCGTGAGGTCGGATTGCGGACCGCCTACGGACAGTTGTTCCCTGTGACCTATGGCGGCGTCAGCCCCAGCCTGACCAGCGACTCTCGCACTATCACCAAAGCGGCCGGTGAGGTTCTGCCGCCAAGCAAGCCCCTCACCGGCCCAGGCCTCGCCCCGGCGCTCGGTCTGCGCGCCGGGAACATTGGCTTTTTCATTGTATCGCAGACCGAATCTCGAATGGAGATACATCATGTGGATTCCCTCGTGGCTGCGAAAACGAACCGTTCCCCCCAAGCGCCGTCCCGTGAGCCGCTTCCGGCCGCGACTCGAAGTGCTGGAAGATCGCGCCGTGCCGGCGACGTTCCTGGTGAACACGAACCTCGACATCCTCGGCCATGCCAATGGCATGCTGTCGCTGCGCCAGGCGATCATCGACGCCAATGCCACGCCCAAGGCAGACACCATTGTCGTTCGGAACGTCTCACGAAGAGGGGAATCGGTGCAATCGGAAACGCCAATGCCACGCCCAAGGCAGACACCATTGTCGTGCCCGCGGGCCATTACACGCTGACGCAGGCAGGGAGGAATGAAGACGCGGCTCTCACCGGCGACCTCGACATCAAAGGCGACCTGAAGATCAAGGGGGCCGGGGCCGGCGCGACCATCGTCGATGTCGCCCTGGATCCCAACACCAACCTCGGCCTGGACCGGGTCTTCCACGTCCTGGCCGACGTCAAGGCGACCCTCTCCGGCCTGACCATCGCGGGCGGAGCCGTTGGCTTCTTCTCTGACCCGAGCCTCGGCGGCGGCGGCGGCATCCTCAACGAGGGGACGCTGACGGTCCGCGACTGCATCCTCTCCGGCAACGCCGCCGCCTTCCAGGGCGGCGGCATCGACAACGAGGGGACGCTGACCGTGCGCCACAGCACGTTCTCCGGCAACTCCGGCTACTACGGCGGCGGCGGCATCGGCAACGTCGGCACGCTGACGGTCAGTGACAGCCTCTTTTCCGGCAACTCCGCGAGCGACAGAGGCGGCGGCATCGGCAACGGCGGCACGCTGACGGTCCGAGACTGCATCCTCTCCGGTAACTCCGCGAGCTACTCCGGCGGCGGGATCAACAACGGCGGCACGCTGACGGTCAGTGGCAGCATCCTCTCCGGCAACACCGCCACCCAGGGCGGTGGCATCTTCACCTACGGTACGTTGACGGTCCGCGACAGCGCCCTCTCCGGCAACTCCGCGACCTACCAGGGCGGCGGCATCTGCAACGAATACGATGGAACGGTCACGGTCCGCGACAGCGCCCTCTTCGGCAACTCCGCGACCTACCAGGGCGGCGGCATCGCCAACAACTACGGTACGTTGACGGTCAGTGGCAGCATCCTCGCGGGCAACTCCGCCGTCCAGGGAGGTGGCATTTACATCGCCTCTTTCGTCGACTACGACGGGACCGTCTACTCCGGCAAGGTAACGGTCCGCGACAGCATCGTCTCCGGCAACACCGCCACCGAGTTCGGCGGCGGCATCGCCAACTTCGGGACGCTGACGCTCCGCCACAGCACGTTGCTCGGCAACACCGCCCCGCTCGGCGGCGACCTCTACAACGCTGGCCTCGTGTCCCTCTTCGACAGCATCATCGGCGATCGCTACGACGCGTGACGCCATGAGGCCGGGGGGCCAGGGCGTCAACGTCCTGGCCCCCGGCCCCTTGAAAGGCCGCGCATCAGCATCAGCGACGTGAGCAAGTTAGAGGGCAAGAAGGGCCAAACGACCCTGTTCATCTTCACGGTCACGCTGGCGGCCGCCTACGACAGGCCGTGACGATGTCGTTCCGCTGCGTGGACGGCACCGCCACGTCTGGGAGCGGCGACTACATCGCCAGGCCCGGCACTGTGACCTTCAACCCCGGCGAGACGACGAAGGCCATCACGATCGAGGTGAAGGGCGACAGCAAGAAGGAGGCCGACGATTCGTTCTACCTGGACCTGTTCGCGAACGGCCCCGATTCGCTGTTCACCAAGAAGCGTGCCATCGGCACGATCCTGAACGACGATTGATCGCTCGGTCGTAGAAATCGGCCGGGGCGAGGTTCCTGCCACCAGACAACCCTCTCCCTAGCCCCGATCATGCCCGCCCTGCGCCGCTCGGCCCGACTCGTCCTTCTGGCACCTCCTGGCGACGCGCCGCCCCGGCTGGTATACTCCGTGTGGGACACGAAGCCTCCCGGAGCCTGGTGCCGATGACCGACGTTACCCGCGTCCTGTCCGCCATAGTGCAGGGCGACCCGCACGCCGCCGACCAACTGCTGCCGCTCGTCTACGCCGAGCTGCGCAAGCTGGCGTCGCAGAGGCTCGCCAACGAGAAGCCGGGCCAGACGCTCCAGGCCACCGCCCTGGTCCACGAGGCCTACCTGCGCCTGGTCGGCTCCGACCAGGACAAGAGCTGGGACAGTCGGGGACACTTCTTCGCCGCTGCGGCCGAGGCCATGCGGCGGATCCTCATCGATGATGCCCGCGGGAAGGGGCGGCTCAAGCGGGGTGGGCATTGGAAGCGGGTCGATCTGGAAAGTATCGATTTGGCCGCCGAAGCCTCCTCGGATCAAGTGCTCATGATCGATGAGGCGATCACCAAACTCGGGACGGAAGACCCGGAGGCCGCTCACATCGTCAAGCTCCGCTACTTCGCGGGACTGTCCATCGAGGAGGCATCGGAGCTGCTGGGTGTCTCGCGCTCGAGGGCTTACGAACACTGGGCTTACGCACGTGCGTGGCTCCACTGCGAGCTATCCGGCGAGCAGAGGCGACCGCAGCCCTGAAAATTCTTCATCGATCCTGGACGAACTCCGTCCAGATGTCGCATTGCTTCATGAGGACTACTA
>JANXSH010000187.1 GCA_025356615.1 Planctomycetia bacterium
TCCTTGAGCGGGAACAAGGGCTTGTCGCAATAGTAGAGCGAGCCGAACAGGCCGCGTTCCTCGCCGGAGAAGGCGATGAACACGATCCGCCGACCTTCACGGTTGGGGATGGCGGCGAAGCGGCGGGCCAGTTCGATCAGACCAGTCGTGCCGGAGGCGTTGTCGTCGGCCCCATAGTGGATCGCCGTCGTGCCAATCGAACGCGTTCCCTTTTCGCCGCGTCCCAAGTGGTCGTAGTGCGCGCCGACGACGACGGTCTCCTGGGCGAGCGGGCCGGCCCCCTCGAGGACGCCGACGACGTTCTTGAGCGCGAGGCCGGTCTTGACGGATTCCGATTCCATCTGGACCTTCCAGCCCTCGACCTCGAAGGTGACGGGTTCCAACTCCTCGTTGATCTCCTTCTCGATGTCCCCGAGCTTCTTGCCCTTGGGGAGCATCTTATCGACGAGATCGCGGCGGATGAGCACGGACGGCATGAACGAGTCCGTGCCGCGAACCGGCGCGTAGCTGAAATCGATCGGCGTATCGTCCCCGGCGGCTGCTTCCGTGTCGTTGACCAGGAGGACGCCTGCGGCCCCGTGCTTCTTGGCGAGCGCCAGTTTCGCCTGGATCGCCCCGGCGGCCCTCATCTGGCCCGTCCGCTTGGGTGAGCCGGCCAGGGGGGTGTCGCGCAGCATGACGACGATTTTGTCCTTCACATCGAGGTCCGCGTAGTCGTCATAGTCGGGGTTCTTGCAGGTGACGCCGTAGCCCGCGAAGACGACCTCGGCTTCGACCTTCCCCTTCTGGTTGCGGCACAAGGGGTTGAAGTCCTTGCCCTGGGTGAAGGTCAGGATCTTTTTGTCCGGGCCGAGGAAGGCGACCTTGCCCTTGGCGGCGGGGAGGCTGAACGGCTGGAAATAGCTGTCCTTCATGCCGCGCTTCAGCCCTGCCTTCTCGAACTCGGCGGCGATGTGGTCGGCGGCGAAATCGATGCCCTTCGTCGTCGGGCCTCGCCCTTCGCATTTGGCCGAGGCGAGGAAGAAGACGTCCGTCTTCATCCGCGCCTCGGAGTCACGCGATTCTTCTTCTTTGGTCTTCGCCGACCAGGCGGGGCCGTTGAGGAGAATCGCCGCCACGACGGCCGCGAACGCCAGGTGCCACTTCGATGCGACGATCCGAGTCATGATGTCCTCGCCATGCAGTATTTCGAGCCGCTCTCACAGGAGACGACCGGGTCGGGGGCGTTATTCGGTATTGGAACGCCTGGCCACGATTCGGGGAGCCGACGCTATCACTAACCTATCTCGCCATCCACGTTGATCGTGACTCCCGAGCGTCGGATATTGATGACCACTTGGCCCTGGCGAACCTGTCCGGGTGGAGGGACTGGATCGACCTGGGCATTTCCACCCACGGCAGGAACGCCCACCTGAGCGAGCATCGCCCGAACGTCCGGTCGATTGCCGATCCGCTCGGACCGGGGTCGGGTAGGAGCGTCCTGTTGGAGCGAACCTGTCATCCGTAAGAGCTGACGTGCCGAATCGGGCGTCAGCAAGGAGCCGTTCGCCGCTCGCAAAATTCCCTGAACGCACCCAATGGCTCCAACGACGATCGGGGACGCGCTGGAAGTGCCGCTGAACTCGTCGGTGTACCACAGGTCGCGGTCTGGCCCGCCTTGCAAATCTCCGTACCCCGTCGTCGTCACTTCGCGCCCCCAGCCTTGCGCGTCCACTCGGGATCCGTGGTTGGAGAAATCCAGGCGCGACCGATCCGGCCCGTGATCCTTGCCGTGCGTCCCAGGCGGAGGAGCGCCTGCGCCGACGACGATCGCACCACTATTGGGGTTGGCCGGATTGAAAGGATTCCGCCATAGCGCGGGGAACCCAGGCTGCGGCTGGTCGTAGATCGGGTCGTCCAGATTGCGGGCACCGTTGCCTGCGGCTTCCACCACGATGATTCCCTTACCGATGGCGTAGCGGATGGCGGCAAAGTCATCGGGCCACCACTCGATCGCGATGTAGCCATCTTGGCCGGCACCGCTCGCCCCCGGTCCGGGTCGGTGGATCTCGAGAAGCATGATGTCGCCCGGTTGGAGGAGGTCGGCCGCCTGCTGGATGATCGTCGCGGTTGGCATGCCATCGAAGGAGGCCGTTCGCACGAAGGCGTCGGGGCAAATACCAGTGACGCCAAACGAATTGTGATCGCCCCCGAATTCGCCGAGGACTGCCGTGCCGTGGTTGTCGTCCACGCTGGCGGAGCCGATTGCCACGCCGCCCTTATTTTGCTGTAGATCCTCGTGGTTGAATCGCCATCCCCATTCGCAATCGATGATGTTGACCCCGGCACCTTGACCGCCGGGAAGGGTCCAGGCATACCGGGCATCGATCCCAGCGGGGGCCGCATTCAAGTAGATCTGGCGGATGGAAAAGTCCGGAGTACTGATCGCGGGAGCATTCCGAGGCATCATCCGGTTCAGTTCGAAGGGGACCTCCCCAGCGGGCTTGACGTAAGCAGCCGCGACTTCGGGATGCTTACGCAAGGAGGCCGCCAACTCTTCGAGGTCGTCGTCCGGGCTTTCGACGTGGAAAAAAGCATCGAGGCTAAGCCCGTTACTGGGCGATTCCGATCGGACAGTCATCGCCGTAGGGGCGTTCGCCACGAACTCGTGTCGGAAGAGAGGTCGGACCGTCGCCCCTCCCAGGATAGAACTCAACGAAGGACCGCTGGATACGAGCGATGGCTGAGCCATCATGCCGGGCATTGCTCGCAGGCTCGAATCGGGGCGAGCGATGAAGACCAGTTCAGGGCGTCCGCGCGCCGTCTTTTCGGACTCGGTTGATGGCCTCATTGGGGAATGAGGAGTAAACTTTTTCGGCGAGGGTTTGGCCAACGTGACTTTCTCCTGCAAGAGAACAGCCCTACATGGGCATGGCATCAGGTGGCTTGACATAAACCGCCTCAACGACGCCAGATGCCGCGATGCGTTCGCGGGCTACTTCGGCAGCCCCCGAATCAGATACGGTGATATAGAAACGCGAACGAAGGTTCGGGTCGGTCGCCCCTGGGTGCATGGCCTTCAATTGGAGGCCGAGCGAGGAGACGACGGCATGGAGTTGCCGCGATTCCGCCAAGGTCGGATGGACCTTCTCGAGGTCTCGGGCGATGGCGGGCTTCGTTTCGATGGTGACGATCATGAATACCGCCTCCTTTTTTGGATAGGCATGGGGGGATCATTCGAGTATCCCTCAGCCGACCGTGTCCCACGATCCTCCCACCATTTGATTATCGAGACGGGCTCGACCCCACGCAAGACGAAACCGCATCGAATCGAATCCCGCGAGATGGATTCCCTCACCGGACGGATGCCCTCCGCTTTGCTACACTA
>JANXSH010000198.1 GCA_025356615.1 Planctomycetia bacterium
CAACGCCCTGGAGGCGAAGACCAGGGCATTGACACGCCCCGCTCGCCGAGACTCGCCGTTTGCCTGATCGCGCGGGATGATGCGGAACGCGCTCGGCTCGTCGATACGGCCATCCAACACCTTCGGCGATCTCCGAAGGAGGAATTGTCGCGCGACCGCATCTTCTATACGCCCACGCCGCTGAAGGGCGAAGTCGCGTTCGTGTTCCCTGCATCGGGTAACGACTTCCCCGGCATGGGTCGCGACATCGCGCTGCGCTTCCCGGAGGTACTCGAGCGACAGGACCGCGAGAACGAGCGGTTGAGGAGCCAGTTCGCGAATGGCACCCCCCAGACGGTGCAGGACCGCATCTTCGCCCAGGTGGCGCTCGGCACACTCGTCTGCGACGCCCTCGCCCTGCTCGGCGTCCGACCCGCCGCGTCCATCGGGTGCAGTCTCGGCGAGTCGTCGGCGCTATTCGCGCTGCGTGCGTGGTCGGGGCGGGACGAGATGCTCGCGCGGATGCACGCCTCGAAGCTGTTCGTGTCGGACCTCGCCGGACGAGCCGACGCCGCCCGAGTCGCATGGAATCTCCCCGACGGCGAGGAGGTCGATTGGTTGACCGGCATCGTCGATCGGGGCGCGGAGCAAGTGCGAACGGCGATGCACGGCATCGACCGCGTGTACCTCCAGATCATCAACGCTCCGCGCGAGTGCGTCGTCGGCGGGCAGCGTGGCTCTATCGAAGAGTTGACGCGCCGGCTCGGCTGTGTCCTCCTCGACATCCCGCAGACGACGACGATGCACGGCGACGTAATGGAGCCGGTGGCGCGGGCGTATCGCGACCTGCACGACCTGCCGACGAACGAAGTCGCGGGCATGCGCTTCTACAGCGCGGGGCTGGGGCGCGTGGTGCCGCTCGAGTCGGACGCATGGGCCGAGGCGATCTTGACCCAGGCACGGCAGACGATCGACTTCCCTGCCGTCATCGAGGCCGCCTACCGCGACGGCGTGCGGCTCTTCGTCGAGGTCGGCCCTGGCGCGTCGTGTTCGCGGCTCGTCTCGACGATCCTCGCGGGCCGACCTCATGCGGCGCGGTCGGCCTGCGTCGCGGGGGCGGATGGCCTCGCGGCACTGTGGCGCGTCGCGGCGATGCTGGTGACGCATCGCGTGCCGGTGCGGCTGGAGATTTTGCAGGCGAGGGCGGAGAGCGTGGAAGAGGCGGGGATCGTGGTGCCGGTGGGGGGCGCGGCGTTTCGACCTAACCCCCTAACCCCCTTCCCTAAAGGGACGGGGGGACCGGACACGCCCTTCTCCTGCTCCCCTTTAGGGGAGGGGGTTGGGGGGTGGGGTCGGCCTCACACCGACCTAACCTCCCAGATCACCCGCACCGCAGACATCGTCGAGGCGCGCGGCGCGGCCCACGCCGCCTATTTGCGACTCACCGACTCCCTCCGCCGCACCCTCGCCGACACCCTCGCGGCCCAGGCGACCCTCTTCTCGGCCATCCTCGACGGGCACCCAGCACCCCCAGCCGTCGCCCTCGATCGCGCCCAGTGCATGGAGTTCGCCGTCGGCTCCATCGCGAGCGTCCTCGGCCCGTCGTTCGCCGAGATCGACTCGTTCCCGACGCGCGTCAGACTGCCCGACGAACCGCTCATGCTCGTCGATCGCATCGTCAGCATCGAGGGCGAGCCGCTCTCCTTGACGAACGGGCGCGTCATCACCGAGCACGACATCCATCCCGGCGCGTGGTATCTCGACAACGGGCGCATCCCGACGTGCCTGGCGGTCGAGTCGGGGCAGGCGGACCTCTTCCTCTCGGGCTACCTCGGCATCGACCTGCGCACGCGCGGACTCGCGGTCTATCGGCTGCTCGATGCGTGCGTCACGTTCCATCGCGGCCTGCCCGGCCCCGGCGAGGTGATCCGCTACGACATCCACATCGACGGCTTCTTCCGCCAGGACGAGACGCACCTCTTCCGCTTCCGCTTCCTCGGCACGGTCGACGGCGAGCCGCTCCTGACGATGAGCGAGGGCATAGCGGGCTTCTTCTCGGAGGCCGACCTTGCGGCGGGAAAGGGCGTCGTCCACACCGCCTTCCAGCGCCGAACTCTCCAAGGCGTCGAGCCGGACGACCGCGACAGCTTACCGCCGATCGCGGTCGAGCGCTATGACGAGGCACAGGTGGACGCCCTGCGTCGAGGCGATCTCGCGCGCTGCTTCGGACCGGCGTTCTCCTCCATCGGCTTACGTCAGCCGATGCGCCTGCCGGGTGGTCGGATGCGCCTGGTGCATCGCGTCATCGAGCTGGACCCGCGCGCCGGTCGGTTCGGCATCGGGCGCATCCGTGCCGAGGCCGACATCCACCCCGACGACTGGTTCTTGACGTGCCATTTCGTCGATGACCAAGTGATGCCCGGCACACTCATGTACGAGTGCTGCCTGCACACGCTGCGCATCCTGCTCATGCGCATGGGCCTCGTCGGCGAACACGCCGAGGTCGGCTGCGAGCCTGTGCCCGGCGTTATGAGTCGCCTCAAGTGTCGCGGGCAAGTCACGGCCTCGACCAAGGTCGTCACCTACGAGGTGGTGCTGAAGGAGCGCGGCTACCGGCCCGAGCCTTATGTGATTTGCGACGCCCTCATGTACGCCGACGGCAAGCCGGTCGTGGACATCACCGACATGAGCCTTCGACTGACGGGACTGACCCGCGAGAAGGTCGCGGCGCTGTGGGGGAACGGTTCGGTCCCCCTCGCCCCTGTACTCAGGGGTGAGGGGCCTTTCCAAGCCCGACGCGCAAGCGAGGGATACCGCAACCCTCGCTTGCGCGTCGGGCTTGGAAAGACCCTCTCCCCTGAGTACAGGGGCGAGGGGGACCGAACCGTTCCCCCACAGCG
>JANXSH010000237.1 GCA_025356615.1 Planctomycetia bacterium
GCCCTCAAGGGGGTGCCGTGGGATGTCGTCAACATTCCGTTGCGAGCGGGCATGTCGATCGGCCTGGTCCTCCTCTTCTCCGTCGTCGGCATGGGCGGCTCCTACGCGGTCGCCTGGTACGGCATCCGCGTCAACACCTACGCCAACTCGCGCACCGCCTTCGCCGCCCTCAAGGGGGTGCCGTGGGATGTCGTCAACATCCCCCTTCGCGCGGGCATGTCGATCGGCCTGTTCCTGATCTCGCTCGAACTCATCATGATGGTGGTGATCCTCCTGTACGTGCCTAGGCAGGTCGCCGGCGTCTGCTTCCTGGGCTTCGCGATCGGCGAATCGCTCGGCGCGTCGGCCCTGCGCATCGCGGGCGGCATCTTCACGAAGATCGCCGACATCGGCTCCGACCTCATGAAGATCGTCTTCAAGGTCAAGGAAGACGACCCCCGCAACCCCGGCGTCATCGCCGACTGCACGGGCGACAACGCGGGCGACTCCGTCGGCCCCACGGCGGACGGCTTCGAGACGTATGGCGTCACCGGCGTCGCGCTCATCTCGTTCATCTGCCTGGCCGTCCCGGATGTCGTCGTCCAGGCCAAGCTCATCGTCTGGATCTTCGCGATGCGCTTCCTGATGGACTTCATGTCCGGCGTGTCGTACTTCATCAACCAGGCCATCTCCGAGAACAAGTACAAGGGGCTGAAGGAGTTCGACTTCGAGGAGCCTCTGACGCGCCTCATCTGGATCGCCTCGATCCTGTGCATCACGACCTCCTTCGGCATGAGCTGGCTGCTCATCGGCGACATGGCAAACGGCCTTTGGTGGAAGCTCGCCTCCATCATCAGTTGCGGCACGCTCGCGGCAGTCCTGATTCCCGAGTTCACCAAGGTCTTCACCAGCTCGCATTCTAAGCATGTGCATGAAATCGTGACCGCGTCCCGCGAAGGCGGGGCGTCGTTGACGATCCTCTCCGGCCTCGTCGCGGGCAACTTCAGCGCCTTCTGGAAAGGCATCCTGATCGCCGGGCTGATGGGTATCGCTTACTACATCAGTCTCCAGGGCGTTGGGGTAGAACTCCTTCGGGACAAGACCGGGATCCTTAGCGACAAGGCCCACTACGCTTCCGTCTTCGCCTTCGGCCTGGTCGCGTTCGGCTTCCTGTGCATGGGTCCGGTCAACATCGCCGTCGATAGTTACGGCCCGGTGACGGACAACGCCCAATCCATCTTCGAGCTGGCCCAGACCGAACAGATCCCCGGCATCCACGCCGAGATCAAGAGGGACTTCGGCTTCGACCCCGACTTCACGCAGGGCAAGCACTACCTCGAGGCGAACGACTCGGCGGGCAACACCTTCAAAGCGACCGCGAAGCCCGTCCTCATCGGCACCGCCGTCGTCGGTGCCACGACGATGATCTTCTCGATCATCCTGATCCTCGAGAAGACCATCTTGGACGGCAAGTCGATGCTCCAGGTCAGCCTGACCGACGCGCCGGTGTTGCTCGGGCTGATCTGCGGCGGGTCGGTGATCTACTGGTTCTGCGGTGCCTCGATGCAGGCCGTCACCACGGGCGCGTATCGGGCGGTCGAATACATCAAGCAGAACATGGACCTCTCCAAGACGGAGGCCGACCTCGAGGACTCGAAGACGGTCGTGAGGATCTGCACGGAGTACGCCCAGAAGGGCATGTGGAACATCTTCATCGCCCTGATGTGCTTCACGCTCGCCTTCGCGCTGTTCGACCCGAACTTCTTCGTCGCCTACCTGATGTCGATCGCGATCTTCGGACTGTTCCAGGCCATCTACATGGCCAACGCGGGCGGCTCGTGGGACAACGCGAAGAAGTACGTCGAAGTCGATCTCAAGGAAAAGAACACCCCGCTGCACGAAGCGACGGTGGTCGGCGACACGGTCGGCGACCCGTTCAAGGACACGACCTCGGTGGCGCTCAACCCGATCATCAAGTTCTCGACCCTGTTCGGGCTGTTGGCAGTCGAAATCGCCATCTCGATCAAGGTGGAAGTGGCGGAGAAGCTGGCGAAGAACGAGTCCGCGTTCGACTACACCGCCTACGTCGGTGCCGTCCTGCTCGCGATCGCGCTGGTGTTCGTCTGGCGATCGTTCTACGCGATGCGGATTCCGAAGAAGTAACTCGGGAGTCTACGCACGAAAGTAAGCATCGTAAGGCCGCGTTCCCCCTCATGGGGGGATGCGGCCTTTTCGCAATCTGCGAAAGGCTGGCTTGATTGTTTCGCCGAGCGGGACGATAATCAAGGTGTATCGTCGAAAGTCGAGGGCGAGGTGAGGGACGATGCACATCATATCGCGGAAGGCGCTCGTCGATTTTTGGACACGCTATCCCGACTCGGAAGTTCAGCTCGATGAGTGGTTCGACACCTCGAGCCGAGCCAGGTGGGGGAAATGGGCCGATGTCCGAGGCGCATTTCCGAGAGCAAGCTATCTCGAGTGTTGCCTGATCTTCAACATCTGCGGCGGCTCCTATCGACTGGTCGTTCGTCGCTCCGCGAACTGGAAAACTCTGTTCGTCGTTGGAGTCTTCACCCATAGGGAATATGACCGTGACGAATGGAAGCGTTTCTGCGAATGCCGTTGACTCACGATCTCGGGAGGGATGAGCGTGAAGACGAAAGAACCCGTCGCCAAGAAGGAAACGAAACCGGCACAGAAATCGGATACGGGCGTCAGTGCGCCCGTCCCCGAGAATGGCTATATGGCTCTGATACGACTCCATCGACTCAAGCCGATCCGTTCCCACGAGGAACTCGATGCGGCGATTACGCGACTCAACGAACTCCTCGTCCGATCCAAGTCCCTCACGGAAGAAGAGTACGACTATCTCGAATGCCTGGGCCATGAGATCGAGTATTACGAGGAAGAAAACATCCCCATGCGCCGCGTCGGTCCCCCCGAATCGATCCGGCGGTTGATCGAGACTCGCGAGCTAACGGCATCCGAAGTGGCGCGCGGGGCGGGAATCGCCGTGTCCACTCTGTCTGCCATCCTCAACGGCAAGCGCAAACTGAACCTCGACCACATCGCTCGGTTGGCACGCTATTTCAGACTGGAACAGGCTTACTTCGTCGATTGACCACATCGCCATCTCGCCCGAGGTGGAAGTGGCGGAGAGGCCGACGAAGAAGGAACCCGCCCGCATGATTCGACACTACATGGAGGCCCGCGACCTGACGGCTTCGGTTGTGGCGCGGGGCGCGAAGATCGCCGTCTCGACCCTCTCCTCCGTCCTCAATGGCAAGCGAAAACTGACCCTCGACCAGAATTAAGAGGCTCGCGACCTACTTCCACACCAAGCCGATCCTGTTCATCGAATGAGCCGTCCCTGGCTCTCCGGTGCGAATTCGGTATCCTAACGCCATAGGTTCGGATCCGCCGGGCGAGGGTATCGCGCGATGTTCAGCACTGTCGGCGTCCTGTATGAGGTCGTGAACGGCCACTTCGTCCTGCACGCCATGCCGCTGTTGCTCGCGGTCCTGTGCGTGCTGGCGATCGCCTACCGCTACTACAGCGCCTTCCTCGCCGCGCGCGTCGCCATGCTCGACGACTCCCGGATCACGCCGGCGCATCGGCTCGAGGACGGGCAGAACTACCACCCCACGAACAAGTGGGTCCTCTTCGGCCACCACTTCGCCGCCATCTCCGGCGCGGGGCCGCTCATCGGGCCGGTCCTCGCGATCCAGTACGGCTACATGCCGGGCCTGTTGTGGTTGCTCATCGGGGTGTGCCTCGCCGGGGCGGTTCAGGACATGCTCGTCCTCGCCGCCAGCGTCCGGCGCGACGGCAAGTCGCTCGCCGAGATCGCCCGCGCCGAGCTGGGGCCGTATCCCGCCCTCGTCGTCTCCGTCGCCATCCTGTTCATCGTCATCATCGCCCTGGCGGGCCTCGGCTTCGTCGTCGTCAAGGCGCTCGGCGGCGAGGACGTGAACCTCGCCCCCGACATGCGGATCCGGCTCCCCGCCGGCCAAACTCTCGACTCGGCCAAGGCACCCCTCTACGATTTCCCGGCGGGATGCCAGGTGCGCTACACGCCGACGAGCAACTTCGTCGATCGCCCCGAGGCGTTCCGGGTGCGACTCGCCAACGACGACGTTGCGCTCATCACCAACGCCGCCAGGGAGGTCACGCTCCCCGCCGGCAGTGTCCAGGTAGTGCCCGGCTCGTCGTGGGGGACATTCACGATCGCCTGCACGATACCGATCGCGTTCTTCGTCGGCTTCTACATGTACAAGATCCGGCCCGGCGCGGTCTTCGAGGCATCGCTCATCGGCGCTCTTGCCACCTTCGGGGCCGTCATCGCCGGGCACTACGTCTCGGAGACGCCTCGGCTCGCGGCGTGGTTCTCGCTGACCAAGGGGCAGACGATCCTGGCGCTCACCGGCTACGGGTTCATCGCCAGCGTCCTGCCCGTGTGGATGCTCCTGTGCCCGCGCGACTACCTCTCGAGCTACTTGAAGATCGGCACGATCATCTTGCTCGTCGTCGGCGTCTGCATCGCCAACCCGGTGTTGGCGTGCCCGCCGATCAACCCCGTCTTCGCCGACGGGGGGCCGACGTTCCCCTGGGGCGGCATCTTCCCCTTCGTGTTCATCTGCATCATGTGCGGCTCGATCTCCGGGTTCCACGCCCTCGTCAGTTCCGGCACGACGCCGAAGATGATCGACCGCGAAAGCCACATCCGGGGCATCGGCTACGGTGCCATGCTCATCGAGGGGCTGGTCGGCGTCGTCGCCCTCCTCGCCGCCGCCTCGATCCCGCAGACGTTGTATTACGACATCAACGTCGATCTCACGCGCGTCGCCGCCTGGCAGCCGAAGCTCGACCGGCTCACGGCGGAACTCGGAGAGGGCGACCTGACGCACCTGCCCGTCGAGAAGCGCGACCGGCACGACATCGGCAAGGTCGGCGAACTCGTCGGGGGCGAGTCGCTGCGCGGCCGGACCGGCGGCGCGGTGACGCTGGCCGTCGGCATGGCGTTCGTCCTCACGGATGCGTTCGAGTGGACGGGCTTTCCTATCACCAAACTCATGCCCTACTGGTATCACTTCGCGATCATGTTCGAGGCGCTGTTCATCCTGACGACGATCGACACGGGGACGCGCATCGCGCGGTTCCTCCTGCAAGAGGCGCTCGGCAAGGTCCACAAGAAGTTCGAGCGACCCGACTGGGTTCCCGGCAGCGTCTTCGCGAC
>JANXSH010000267.1 GCA_025356615.1 Planctomycetia bacterium
CCTGGTCCTGGCTAACGCCCTGCTGCGGACCATGACTCCGTACAAAGCCCCCGCAAACTCCGTTTGCTAAAAAAAGGCTTGACTCGGAACATAGTCACTTACTTCGTGCGCGGCTCCTTATGCCATTCCTACCCGCGACGAGTATGATACATCCCGCCTCGACCACTCCCCCAGCCTCCGCCTGATCCCGATCACGCCGAACCTGGGCCACGCTCACTTCGGCTCGGCGAAGGTCTTGGCGTCCACTTTCGGCGTCGCCTCGAACTCCGTCACCTCCACGGCGAGGAACTTCTCGCCGTCGCGCTTGCTCACGGCCTTGGTCGCCCTCTTGATCCCCGCGAAATCTTTGTAACCGTCGAAGACCGTCTCCTGAGTGACCTCGGTGCCCGCGAAGTCCATCACCTTCGCCACGAGCTTGACGTGCAGGCCGCTCTTCTTGTCGAAGTAGAGGTCGAAGTCCTTGCCGTCCGGCCCCGTCACCTTCAACCCGATGGCGGGCTTGCCGGCCACCTTCTCTTCCTTGCCCATCGCGACCTTGAACTGCTTCCCCTTCAAGGGCATCAGCGTGATCGGGACGATTTGCAGGTACACGTTGCGTTTCTCGTTGGCGAGCGCGTCCGCGTCCATCGCCCCTCCCATGTCGCCGAACTTCCGCCAGCCCTTCTTCCCGTTGACGACCGCGATGCCCTTGACCTTCTCGCCGCCGAACTCGCCGTCGAATTCCGAGCGGAATCGGTCGAGTCCTTGCGCCGCGCCCTGCAACGTGAACGCGCTGTCGGTGCCGTTGATCGTGATCGTCCCTTTGCTCTTCCAGCGGAACGCATCGAGCTTGCCGAGCTTCGCCTCGCCGCCCATCGCCTCGATCGCCTTGTCGAGGACGGCCTTCGTGCCCTTGTCGTCGTCGGACCGTGCCGGGTTCACCAGGGTCGAGAGGACCGCCATCGCCACCAACATTGGACCGAGAAGACGCATCATGAGATCACCTCGAAAGGAGCGGAACGGATAGACTTCGGAGGGGCGGACGCATGCCCCGCCTCGCGGCTATCCTATTGGCAAAGGGGTGGCAATTGTAGGGGGTGGCCTTTCTTTGGTATGCCTCCAACCCATGTCGGGAGGGTCGTCGGCGCGGGGACGTGGTCGCCGAACGAAGGGCATGATTCGAGTTGTCATGCCGCCTCTGATCGACTTGCAAGACCGGGACATGGACCCGCCGGCGTCTTTTGCCCCTTTCCGCAATGACCGCTGTCCGGTTCGTCCTTTCCCCCAGAGCCACCTCGCCGAATCGCAGGAAGGCGTTCGCCTCAGCGGCCTGCTCGAACAGTCCGCCCTGCGCGAGTCCCACCTGCTTCGCCGCATCGACGAACTCGAGGCCAAGGTCCGTCTCCGCGAGGATCACTTCTTTAGACACCAAGGCCGGATCCTTGCCCGCCGCCGCGCCTGGTAGCAACCGGCGCGGGCCTGTGGCAGCCGCCCGCGATAGGCAGGTGCGCGCCGAACAGGGGCATGAGGATTCCTTGCGTGAAAGTGGAGGACATCCAGCCGACAGTCTACCGGACGAGCCGTCCTGAATCCAAGATCGCCTGGCCCATTGATAAATAGTTACTTGCCTGGGATTCGATATGGCGGTTCCTGAGTGGGAGAATGATTACGTCGGGTTGTCGGCCAGGACTCGACGTGCAAAATATCCTGCGAATCGGTAGGATTGGGCCGTGAGATGATGCCCATGAGGCGAGGGATGAACCATGAAGTCGTATATCGTGCGGACGTACCGAGTTGCGTCCCTCCTTATATGCTCGCTAGTCCTCGTGATCGCCTCCGTGGCCGCCCCCGCACCTCTGGCGAAAGAGACCCAGCAACCCACTCTGCGGACCACCCTGAAGGGGGATACTCGCTATGTGTCCTCAGTGGCGTTCGGTCCTGACAGCACGACGCTCGCATCGGGGGACTACTACGGTTCAATTATACTGTGGGACGCCAAGGCGGCGAAGGAGCGAGTCACCCTGAACGGCCACACGGAGCAGAGTCAGTCCGTTGCGTTTAGCCCGGACGGCGAGACGTTAGCATCAGGTAGCGGAGACAACACCATCAAGTTGTGGGACGTGAAGACGGGCAAGGAGCGGGCCACCCTCGAGGGGCACATACATCCCGTTCACTCCGTTGCGTACAGCGCGGACGGCGGGACGCTGGCATCGGGGAGCTACGACGAAACGATCAGACTGTGGGACGTGAGGACGTGCCAGGAGCGGGCCATCCTCGAGGGACACACCGATACAGTCCACTCCGTCGCTTACAGCCCGGACGGCAAGACGCTGGCATCGGGCAGCCGAGACCAAACGATCAAGTTGTGGGACGTGAAGACGTGCAAAGAGTTCGCCACGCTCGAAGGCCATACGCATATCGTGTTCTCCGTTGCGTACAGCCCAGACGGCGGGACGCTGGCATCGTGCAGTGGAGATGAAACGATCAAGTTCTGGGACGTGCTGGCGCGCAAGGAGCGGAACACTCTCAAGGGCCATACCGATTTGGTGTTGTCCGTTGCGTTCAGCCCGGACGGTAGGACGCTGGCATCGGGCAGTTGCGACAACACGATTAGACTGTGGGACGTGAAGACGTGCAAAGAGCTGGCAAAACTCGAGGCACACAGCAGTACGGTGTATTCTGTCGCTTACAGCCCGGACGGCAAGACGCTGGCATCGGGCAGTCTGGACAAAACCATAAAGTTGTGGGACATGCCTGTCGGCAAGAAGGCCGGCAAGTAGTCGCAGCCTCTGGGTCGGGCGCGCGGTTGACCGCCGTCCGATTCGAGCCGGGCGGTCGGCTGTGGCCCGATCGACGCTCATTCGCACGATACCAGGGCAATTTTGCGTATTCTGCGCATTTTGCGCATGGTTCCGAAGCGACAAAAACAGTTTGTGCCTTCGGTTCGTCGAGATGAATCATGGACGTAACCGCCCTGACCTTGCAAGATAGAGGCAGGATCCGGTTGCGCTGACCGCTCTCGATCGAAGGATGGGCCATGTCCGAACTATTGCAACTCGTGGAGGCGATGGGTGTTTTCCTCGCCGCCGTGGCGACATTCGTTGCGTGGCTGGGCCGATCGCTGCTGCCCTGGCTGCCGGGCGGGCTGTGGTGCGCCTGGTGGTTGTGGTGCGTCAACTGGAAGCATGCGTGGCCGATCCTGGCGCGCGGCGGGTGGATCGTCGTGGCGCTGCTGACGTTCGTCTCGGCGCTGGCGTGGTCGGGGGTCTTCCCGTCCTCGTGCCCCTGCCTGGGCTTCCCGCTGAAGAACTTCTGGTGGCAGCTCGGTGCCTGCACGACGCTGGTCCTCGTCGCGCTGTTCTGCGGCTGGGCGCAAGGCCGGCTCGGCCTGACCCCCGCCGGGGTGACGTTCGACCCGCCGGAGCATCACGAGGAACATGGGCACGACCATCACGCGACGACGCATGGGGGGCATCACTGAGAGGCGGCGGTCACCGTTTCTCGAGGACGACCTTCCCTTGTTCGATGACGCGCGTCGGCACTTCGACGACGCGCTTGCCCTTGTGGACGGTGAGCATCTCAGGAACGACATCCTTCTCCGCCAGTCTACTCGGCGGAAGCTTCTTCCGAACGTAGACGGCCACGGCCATGCCGAGTTTGCCGCCGTCGTCTTCGTCGAGGGGGACGACGCCGAGGCCGACGACGTTCTCGAGGCGGGCCAAGAGGGCTTCGTGTTCATCCAGGGCGAGAATGCATTGCGCTTCGCTTGCCATGACGTTCTCCTGTCGGGGTTGCGTCTACGATGGCATTCTATCCTTCGGGGGCGATAAACTCCACAACTCGACCGGCGTCGGTCGGCGCGTTTCGTCGGCTCACGTCGTGACGATCTCGATCTCCAGCGCATCGAGTACGTTCTGGATACGGTTGAAGATGCTGGAAGAGGGGGAGCCGGCGAAGTGCAAGCCGACGACTTTCTGCTGCATGTTCAGCACCGCCGACCCGCTGTCCCCGCCGTCGGTGTAGCGCGTGCAGAGGATTTGATCGCGGAAGCCGACCCGGCCACGCCCGCCGCCCGGCTTCTTGTAGCGCAACGCCGTGCGATAATTCAAGTCGCGGATGATGCCGACCGTGTAGTCGGTCGTGCGGCCCGTCTTCTGCACCTGCATTCCCAGGCGCAGCGTCGAACTGACCCCCTTGGGTGTGCCGATGCGACGGATCGCCGACGTGGCGAAGGCCGCCTCGGTGAACTCCGCGATGGCGGCATCGACCAGGTTCGGAAAGGTCGCGGGCGTGAAGTCGAACGGGATCCACTTGGTCAGCTTCGCAATCCGGTCGCCCGGAGTAACCCCGCCGTCGGCGCGCCCGGGCTGGAGGATCGCGTCTCCGGCCGTTCCCATCCCCTCGTCGGCGAGGACGTGCGAGTTGCTCAGGATGTAGAGCTTCGTCGCGTCGCCGCGCTTCCGCACCAGACAGCCGAGCGTCCCGGCCGTGATATTCACATGCCCCACACTGTAGCCTGGGATCGCCGGGCGCACTCGACTGGTGTTCGACTCGAGACGAACCTTGCCGATCGCTTCCACGTCGGTCTGGATCGCTTCGAGTCCTTCGATATCGACGACGCGAGGGACGGGGTTGGTTACATCCGACGGGGGAAGTTTCTTCTCGACGTAGACCTTGAGGACGAGTTCGTCCAACTCGACGCCATCGGAAATCTTCTTGCCGATCCCCACGCCTTGGATGCCCTTGCCCATCGTCCAGGGCTTCGCCTTCGACTTGACCGCGCCGGCGTTCGCCGTGACCCGCAGGGCTTGAGGCATGTCTGCCTCGTCCCCTTCGGTGAGGATGTCGAGCGCCTTCAACAGGTCTTTCTCTTTCGCCATGTTTTCCTCCTCGTGTCAACTGGTGATGTATTGTGCGAAGATGTCCCTGTTGACCGCCTCGTTGGCGGCCTGGAAATACGACCCGTGGGCGCAGGCGGGGTTGGGGAAGATCCGCGAACAGCCCACGGGCGTCAGGCCGAGGAATTCGTGGTCCACGTCGTATTGCCCCTGCATCGCCCCGCCGACGATGTCGAAGCGGGCGTTGAGGTTGACCCAAGTTCCGACGAGGCGAGGCTTCTGGCCCGCGGCGATCGGGAGCAATCGTCTCCGCACCGGGGTGATCGCCAGCGCGGCACCGACGGTGAACCAGTTATGGACCGCGTCGTTGGGCAGGGCGGCTTCCTCGTCCAGCTGACACAGCGCCTCGTAGGCCACCACCGTGCCCCAACTGTGACTGACCACTTCCAGCCGCGACCCCTGTCGGAGCAAGGGGCGAACCACCTCGCGGAAGCGGGCGATGACCCGCTTCCGCA
>JANXSH010000743.1 GCA_025356615.1 Planctomycetia bacterium
CCTCGCCGTCGATCCCGAAAACCGTTTCCTGTGGCACGCCCGACGCCGACGCCTCGAGGGCGAGTCGATGCGCGACGCCATGCTCGCGCTATCCAACGAATTGACGCGCGGCATGTTCGGCCCCAGCGCCCGGCCCGAACTGCCCGCCGCGTTCGGCAACAAGGGGTGGAAGCCCGACAGCGACGTTCGTGGGCGGGATCGCCGGTCGGTCTATGTGTTCGCCAAACGCAACCTGAAATACCCCCTCTTCGATGCCTTCGATCAGCCCGATTTGCACAACAGCTGCGCCTGCCGTCTGAACACGACGACCGCGCCGCAAGCCTTGCTCTTGCTCAACGGCGACCTGACGACCGGCCGGGCGCGGGCCTGGCTCGGATCGCTGCGTGCGATACATGGAGCTGACGATTCCTCCGTCATCGCCTCGGCGTATCGCGCCGCCTGGGGTCGGCCCGCGACGACGGGCGAGGTGGACCTGGCGAAGCGATTCGTCTCGCGCCAGACCTCACGCCATCAGGACGCGGGCGTCTCGCCCTACGAGGCAACGCGGAAGGCGCTCGAGGACTTCTGCCACGCGGTGTTGAACACCAACGAGTTCGTCACCCTCGATTGAGCCACACCATGCACCCTCCCTCGACGCCGAGACCTCACCCCCCCAACCCCCCTCTCTTGCAAGGAGAGGGGGGAGCCGGAGGCATGTGTGAGAGCGTCACGTCAACCATTGGCCGGTCTTGCTCCCCCCTCTCCTTGCAGGAGAGGGGTGGTGGGGGGGTGAGGTCTTCCCTTCACCGCCGCGACTTCCTGCGCCGCGGCGGCGCGGGCCTCGGCATGCTCGCGCTGGCGGCTCTCGAGGAAGACGCCCGCGCGGCCGCCCCGCCGGTGGCGGCGACGGCGAAGAGCGTCATCTGGCTGTTCATGGACGGCGGGCCGAGTCACGTCGATACCTTCGACCCGAAGCCGACGCTGACGAAGCTCGACGGCAAGCCGTTGCCCGCGTCGTTCCCCCGCCCGGTGACGGCGATGGGCAGGACGGCCCATACACCATTATTGGCATCGAAACGCCAATTCCGACAGCATGGCAAGTCGGGCCTGTGGGTTAGCGACTGGCTCCCGGAGATCGCCAAACAGGCCGACCACCTCGCCGTCCTGCGTGGCTGCCACGCCGACGGACTCAACCACGTCGGCAGCATCTGCCAGATGAACACCGGCAGCATCCTCGGCGGTCGGCCCTGTCTCGGCTCGTGGGCGATGTATGGCCTCGGCTCCGCGCGCCGCAACCTGCCCGGCTTCGTCGTCCTGCTCGACTACCCCGAAGACCCGCCCGGCGGCGCGCGCAACTGGGGCACCGGCTTCATGCCCAGCACGCACCAAGGGACGCGCTTCCGCGCTGGCAAGACGCCCGTCTTGCACCTCCAGCCCGACGAACCTGGCCCGAAGGACGCCCAGCGCGCCCAACTCGACTTCATCCAGGAGTTGAACCGCGCCCACCGCGACACCCGCAAGGGGGACGCCGACCTCGACGCCCGAATCGCCTCCTACGAGCTGGCCTACCGGATGCAGTCCGCCGCCCCGGAGGCCGTGGACTTCGCCAAGGAGTCGGCCGCGACGCGCAAGCTCTACGGCTTCGACGACAAGGCGACCGAGCGCATGGGCCGGAACTGCCTGATGGCGCGCCGCCTCGTCGAGCGCGGCGTGCGCTTCGTCCAGGTCTATTGCGGATCCGGCAGCAAGTGGGACGCCCACGCCAACGTCGAGACGAACCACGCGAAGTATTGCCGCGAGAGCGACCGACCCATCGCCGGCCTCTTGCATGACCTCCAGCGTCGCGGCATGCTCGACAGCACGCTCGTCGTCTGGGGCGGCGAGTTCGGCCGCACGCCGATGAGCGAGAGCGGCAACGGACGCGACCACAACCCCTGGGGCTTCACGACGTGGATGGCTGGAGGCGGCGTGAAGGGTGGGATGACCTACGGCGCGACCGACGAGGTGGGTTTGTACGCGGTCGAGGACAAGGTGCATGTGCATGATCTGCACGCGACCATCCTGCACTGCCTGGGCCTCGATCACAAGAAGGTGACGCTGCTCCACGATGGCCGCGAGGAGCGACCGACGATCAACGGGGGACGGGTATTGACGAAGATTTTGAAACGCGGGTAGACCTCCTATGTGGTCACAAGGGGGATGCTCACCAGTAGCTTCAAGGATCACGGATGGTCGCAGGTTCGACCCCACCCCCCAGCCCCCTCCCCTAACAGGGAGGGGGAGCCGGAGGCATGTCTGAAGGGGTGAAGTCTCCCACGGGCCGGTCTTACTCCCCCTCCCTTTTAG
>JANXSH010000277.1 GCA_025356615.1 Planctomycetia bacterium
CTACCGCCGCAGTCTCGACCTGCTCGCCCACGTCCGCGAGGTCCGCCCCGAGACCGTGACCAAGAGTGGCCTGATGCTCGGCATCGGCGAGACGACCGAGGAACTCTTCGACGTGCTGGCCGACCTGCGCGGCGTCGATTGCGACACGCTGACGCTGGGCCAGTATCTCGCCCCGACACTGAAACACGTCCCCGTTGCGCGGTTCGTCCCGCCCGACGAGTTCGACGACTTGGCCGCCAAGGCCCGCAAGCTCGGCTTCCGAAAGGTCGTCGCCGGGCCGTTCGTGCGCAGCAGCTACCATGCCGACGAGATGGTCGATCATTGAAGACGACTTGACGATTTCGGAAAGGACACTCCATGTACCGCTCGATCCTGGTCGCCCTGGACGGCTCCCCCTTCGCAGAACACACGATCCCCCACGCCCTTTCCATCGCCCAGCGCACGGGGGCGCGGGTCCGCCTGGTGACGGTCGTCAAGCCCCTGCCCGAGGCGTTCGTCGATGGCATGTACTACGACACCTCCGCGCTGCAACAGGAAGAGATCGCCCGGACCGAGTCCTATATTTCTGGGGCCGCCGCCCGCGCGAACGGAGTCGGCGCGGGGCACGTCGAGACTTCCGTGTTGCAAGGGGACGTTGCTACATCGCTTTGCGCGATCCTCGACTCCGGCTCCGAGGATCTCCTCGTGCTGGCAACGCACAGTCGGAGCGCCCTGGGCCGGTTCTGGCTGGGCAGCGTGACGGACGAAATGGTCCGCCACTCCCCCCGCCCGATCCTCCTGGTCCGACCCGACGAAGAGAACCCCGTCGATCTCGGCCCCATCGCCCCTTCGCGCCGCGTGCTGATCCCGCTCGACGGGACGCCGTTCGGGGAACAGATCCTGGAGCCGGTGACGACGTTCCTCGAGGGCTCGACCGGGGCGGAGGTCGTCCTCCTCCGCGTCCTCCACGACGTGTCCTGTTCCGCCGAGATGCCCGATGTCGCCGAGGCACGCAAGGAGGCGAGTCACCTCATGAGGCAGGTCCATTCGCTCCAAACGGACCTCCGACGGCAGGCCCAGCAATACCTCGACGGCGTGGCGCGCCGGCTCGACTCGTCGGGCCTGCGCGTCCGCACCGAAATCGTCGTCGATGACCAGGCGGGCGAGGCCATCTTGCGAGAAGTCGAAAGCAGTCACGCCGACCTACTCGCGATTTGCACGCACGGGCGGCGGGGGTTGTCGCGGCTCATCCTCGGCGGCGTCGCGAACAAGGTGATTCGCGGTTCCCCCATCCCCGTCCTCGTCTTCCGGCCCGTCTAACCATGCCACGACAAGGATTGTTCCTGTCTCTCGACGGCATCGACGGCACCGGCAAATCGACCCAGTGCCGGCTCCTCGCGGAGTACCTGCGCGCGGCGGGGCACGATGTCATCAGCTGCGTCGATCCCGGCGGCACGCCGTTGGGCCAGGAGTTGCGCCGGATCCTCCTTTTGGGCCGACACGCCCTGTCGCCGAACTGCGAGGCGCTGCTGTTCATGGCGAGCCGCGCCCAATTGGTCGCCGAAGTCATCCGTCCCGCCCTCGACGCGGGCCGGATCGTCGTCAGTGACCGCTATTTGCTGGCAAACGTGGTCTATCAGGGTCACGCGGGCGGGCTGGGTGTCGATCAGCTCTGGCAGGTCGGTGCGCTGTCCACGATGGGGATCGAGCCGGACCTGACCTTCGTCCTCGACCTGCCTCTGGAAATCGCCCTCGTCCGACGCGGAAGGCCGGCGGACCGCATGGAGAGCCGCCCGCGCGACTACCACGAGCGTGTCCGCCAAGGCTTCCTCGCCGAGGTAAAACGTCGCCCGGATCGCCGCATCCTCGTCGATGCGACCCCCGGCGTCGAGGAGATCCAGGCCGAGATCCGCCGCCACGTCGAGGCGATCCTCGCCCGGAGGGAGTCGCCATGAGCTGGTCGCGCGTCCGGGGACACGACCACCTGATCGAGGGCTTCAAGCGTGTCGTCGCGCGCGGCCGACTTGCCCACGGCTACCTCTTCGCCGGCCCCGCCGGCGTCGGCAAGCGCCTGTTCGCGACAGAACTCGGTCGCGCCCTGCTGTGCGAGACACCGCCGGGGCCGTTGACGCCTTGCGACGTGTGCCCTTCTTGTATCCAGATCGACGCAGGCTCGCATCCCGACTTCGTCGCCGCCGCTCGGCCACCGGACAGGGGCGAGTTCCCCATCGATTTGATGCGGTCGCTGTGCGCCAGCTTCGGCCTGAAGTCGGCCCGTGGCCGGGGCAAGGTGATCGTCATCGACGACATCGACGACCTCAACGACGAGTCGGCCAACTGCTTCCTCAAGACCCTCGAGGAGCCGCCTCCGGGTGCCCTCCTTATCCTGATCGGGACCAGCCCGGCACGACAGTTGCCGACCATCCTCTCGCGGTGCCAGGTCGTCCGATTCGCCCCCCTGAGCGAGTCGCTGGTGCGTGGCCTCCTCCCCGGCCAGGGTATCGATGACCCCGCCCAAGTCGCTCGCCTCGCACGCCTCAGCGGCGGTAGTCCGGGCCTCGCTCTGACCCTCGCCGACCCCTCGATCTGGGCGTTCCGCCAGACGCTCCTTGACGGCCTGACGGGCCGTCCGGTCGATCCGGTCGATCTCACCAAGGGCTGGATCGGCTTCGTCGAGGAGGCGGGCAAAGAGAGCGCGGGCCGTCGCCGCCGCGCGCAGATCGCCTTGCGACTCGTCATCGACTTCCTCGACGACGCGCTGCACGTCGCGGAGGGCGGCGAGCCGCGCCGGACCGGGCCGGAGGACGCCGCGAAGGTCCGCGAGGTCGCCGCCCGTCTGGGTGAGGAGACGCTATTGGCCCTGCTCGATCGCTGCCTGGAGGCGGACGAGCAGATCGACAGGGACATGGGGGTCGCGCTGGTGTTGGAGGCGTTGCTGGATTCGCTGGCGCAGCGGATGGGGTGACGGGGGTCGAGTCATCTCCCGCCCAACAATCGGGCTTTGACCTCTTCCCACGGGCGGCCGAGGTGGGGATTTGCGTCCGCTCTAGCGATCCGGCGATCCAGTTCACGCAGTTGTGCGTCGGTCAATGGAGGCATGGCTTCGTCTGGAATGCTATCCCAGAGTTGGCCGATCAGATCGAGCTTCTGCTCGACCGTGAGGCCATCGATGTCCAAGGTCGTAAGGGGGGAAGCCATGGTATTACTCCTCTGAGGATGAGGTATCCTACCACGGCCCTTCGTCGGCGAGAAGCCGGGAAGCGCCTCCATGAGTCCGGGAAGGAGTCAATTTGGGAAAGTCCTTGACTGGACACCGCACGCAGTGTGAAATAGCCCAATCAGAACCTGCACGGAGCGTCCGGGGGCATTCCCATGTTGAAGATCGGCCGGGGCCATTCTCGCAACTGCCGGGGCGTCAGCCGACGCGAAATCCTCCAAGTGGGGACCCTCGGCGTCCTCGGCCTTTCGCTGGCGGACTGGCTGCGCGCCGACGCCGGACCCGCCGCCAAGCCGCGCCCGGCGAAGCGTCGAAGCGAAACGGCTTGCATCTTCATCTTCCTCGAGGGTGGCCCCAGCCAACTGGAGACGTTCGACCCCAAGCCGAACGCCAGCGGTGACGTCCGTGGGCCGTTCGGCCCCTGCGCCACGAGTGTGCCGGGGCTGCAAATCTGCGAGTTGCTCCCGTCGCTGGCCGCGCGCATGGATCGCTGCGCGCTGATCCGCTCGCTGACCGGGTTCACGGGGGAGCACACGGCGAGGCCCGCCTTGACTGGCGGTGTGAAGAACCTGATTACCTACGGGTCGGTGGTCACGCGCTTCAAGGGCCAACTCGGGGACATGCCGCCCTACGTTCACCTGGGAGGCAAGCTCTTCAACAGCCCCGGCATCGGGGCCGGGGCGTTGGGCCCGGCCTGCGACCCGATCGAGATCCCCGATCCCACCGGGCGACGCATCGACCTACCGCAGTTCTCGCTCTCGGCCGACGTGAAGGCCGAGCGCTTCCACGACCGCCAGAAACTGCTCGCCTCGGTCGATCGCATGCGGGCCGCGGCGCACTCCTCGGCTGCGGTGGACAAGATGGACTCCTTCCACCAGCGCGCCGTCAACATGCTGACCTCGCCCAAGGTGCGCGAGGCGTTCGACCTGGCGAAGGAGAAGGGGTCGGCCCGCGAGCGCTACGGGGCGAACTTCTTCGGGCAGTCGCTGCTGATGGCGCGCCGACTCGTCGAGGCGGGCACGCGCTTCGTTCAGGTCAAGTGGTACGACTGGGACGGCGCGTGGGACATCCACGGCTTCAACTCCACCGGGGTGGAGCGGATGGAAGAAGAACTCTGCCCGCGCTTCGACCAGGGTCTGTCGGCGCTGCTCGACGACTTGCGGGAGCGCGGCCTGCTCGACTCGACGCTCGTCGTGGTCATGGGCGAAATGGGCCGAACCCCCAGGATCAACAAGTGGGGCGGCCGCGATCACTGGGGGGCGAGCCTCTTTTCGCTGCTGGCCGGCGGCGGCGCGCCCGGCGGCGTCGTGGTGGGCAGCACCGACGACAAGGCCGCGTATCCCGCCACCGACCCGGTCCTTCCAGGGGAACTCGCCGCGACGCTGTACAAGCTGTTGGGGATCGACACCAATACCGACCCGCGCGTCCGGCCGTTCATCGGCACGTCGGCACCCGTCGCCGCACTCGTTTGACGGAGAGACCTCCCCCATGCGCCGGATCCTGATCTGCCTGGCGGTGACCGTTGCCGGCGTCGCCTTCTCCGCCCCGCCCCCGCCGAAGGCAGGCGGCGCGAAGCTCCTCCTCGCGTTCGCCTCGGTTCGCGCGCGGCGGGCACCGCCTTACCCCCAGGTGTTCTTCTACGAACACGACGGCGTGGGGGACGGTAAGCTCCTCGGGTCGATCGATACGATCACGAAGGGCACGAACTTCACCCGCTCCGATTCGCACCCCTCCCTTTCCCGCGACGGGCGCTACTGCGCGTTCGCCGCTCAGTTCGGGGTCGTCGATGGCGGGCGCATCGAAATCTGGGACCGCCAGGAGAAGAAGTTGCTGCCGTTGCCGACGATCAACCCCTCGACCAACGTCCATCAGATCGGCGCGTCCCTCTCCGCTGACGGCAAGCGGGTCGCCTTCACCACCTGGGCGCGGCCCGGCGGCAGCCCGCGCTGGGGCGTCTTTCTCTATGACACCGCCGAAGGCAAATGTGTCGACCTCCCGCGACTCAACGGCGACACCGTCGATCAGCGGATGCCGGCCCTCAGCGCCGACGGGCGGTTCATCGCGTACGCCTCCAACGCGCGCGGCGGCGTGGGCATGACCGACGTCTACTTGTACGACGTGAAGGAAAAAGCGGTCGTCTCGCTGCCGGAGATGAACTCGAAGCGCACCGACATGCAGCCGTGCCTGAGCGGCGACGGTCGTCTCGTCGCCTTCAGTTCGGACCGCCCCGGCGGCAAGGGCGGCCGCGACATCTACCTCTTCGATCGCAAGGACAAGAAGTTCCTCCCCCTAGCGGGATTGAACTCCTCGGCTCACGAGCAGTCCCCCTGCCTCAGCGCCGACGGGAGATACCTGGCCTTCGTTTCGGAACGCCTCGACGGCGCGGGGGAGAAAGACGTCTACCTGTACGACCGCGAAACGCAGAAGCTCCTGCCGACGCCGGGGCTGAACTCCAAGGAAGACGACTACGACCCGTGGGTGGTCGTTCGGCCCGAGTGAGGCGTTGCCGGATTCCGTGGCACGGTGAGGCGTTCGAGCGCGTCCCCGGCATGAATCGACGGGCGGGGGCGTCAGCCCCCCGCTCGTGGGTCGTGAAACGGCCCGTCACGCCTCCGCCCCCACTACTCGCCCTAAAATCGCCCCCAAGCCCATCTCGCGCCAGCCCTTCAGCCACGCCAAGAATCGCTTCCGCTCCTGGGGCAACCGGCGTTGGTGGGAGCGCAACAGCCCCTCGATCCCGGCCTTGGCTCGCCCCTTCATACCGGGCCACTCCGAAAGGCGTACCTTCAACCGCTGGAGCCGAGTGACCGCGACGTGGCTGTCGTTGGCCCGGCCCAGAATCTCCTGCATCTCCTCGATGCACGGGTAGACGCGCGCGCGGACCTCGCACTCGAAGCAGGCCATCAAGATCTCGAGCGCGTAGCGGAGGCGTTTGCCCGCGATACGCACCTGGTGCAGGTTGTCGTAGTCGTCGAGGTTCGCGCGCGTCGCCGCGTCGAGGCGCTCGACCAACTCTGCCACTCGGGGGCGGGCGAGCTCCTCGAGTGTCTGGTCGCCCTCGCGCGAAGGGCGCACCGCCTCGATGGCGCGCTTCGCCGCAGTGGTGAAGGGCCGCGCGTGCCCGATTTCGATATTCTCGAGTTCCTCCTGCGCCACCTCGCGCTGGCCGAGTGTATAGGCGACGAGGAAGTCGAGGCCGGCGAGGTCGCCGGACTTGGCCTCGGCCGCGCGCGACCGCAGGGCGGCGAGGAACACGTCGGCGTCGCGCGCCGCGCCGGCGGCCCGGCGGATCGCCCGCAGCCGCTCGCGCGTCGCTTCATACCGTCGCCTCGGCAGGCAGTCGCGGAAGATGCGCAGGCAGGAGTCCGCGCGCCGGGTGGCGACCCGGAGCTGGTGGACGTGTTCGGCATCGTCGTAGGCGTCGGCGATCGCGGACGGCAGGCAATGCCCCACGAGGCCCAGTCGCTGGCCCAGGGCGTGTCTCGCGGCGTCCGCCAAATCCATGTCGGGACGTAGCCCAGTGATCCACTTCCCCTCGGCCATTCGTTCGCTCCAAGTTTCAGGAATAGAACCCGGATTCGAAGTCCCCTTGATTCGATTCGAGGATTAGGGGCGTGTTGGGCTAGGGCCTTTCCCCATAACCTCGATAGGGTTCGGCGCGTCGGCGTCATTGCGTTGCGTCGGCAAAGAGTGAGTATACGGCAGGGCCATAGAGTCGGGGAGGGGCAGTTACGGCGTCGGCGACAGCAGGCGCGGGAAAAACTAGTTGACAAGTCGTGAGGTTCCGATATATTGAATTACGGGAGGCACACGATGACCGCCAAGACGAAACCCCCGAAGCTGCCGACGCTCACGGACCTGGACGCACTAGAACGGGCGGCGGAATGCCTCAAGACCCTCGCCCACCCGCACCGGCTGCGAATGGTCCAGATGCTCTTGCGGGGCCGCTACACGGTCGGCGAACTGGCCGAGGCTTGCGGCATCCCTAGCCACATGGCCTCCGAACACCTGCGCCTCATGCAGCGGTGCGGCTTCATGACCAACGAGAAGGACGGGCGCAAGGTGTACTACCAGATCGCCGAACCCCACCTGGCGAACATCATGGCCTGCATCGAGGCACGGTTCGGCGGCGGGACGAGTTGATTTCCCGTCCTGAAGGATCGCCATATCGAGACCTATCAACCTATGAACGCCAACTTCGCCCTTTCGAGCAAGGGAGGCAAGACGATGGAATTCCTTATCCCTTTGGGCGTCCTCGCTCTCTGGATCCTTCTCCAG
>JANXSH010000295.1 GCA_025356615.1 Planctomycetia bacterium
GATCTGAGTGCCCAGCAGCGACCCGCCCAGTTTGTAGCGCTGCGCCATCGGCATCTGGAGGCTCGTCCCCGGCAGTACCATTTCGAGGTCGAGTTTGGGGATGTCCTTGAACATCTTCATGTAGACGCCCTGGACATCGACCGACTCCGGCAGACGTTTGTGTTTGCGCATCTTCACCAAGATCACGAGTCGGCGGTACGAATCGACCTTCTTCTCCTCCTTCCGCCAGAAGAGGATGGCGTGCCTCTTCGTGCGCGTGATCGGCCCCTCGCCTCGGCTAAAGAGTTCCAGGCGCTCGAACACGTCGAAATCGACGTACATGTTGACGCCCCAGTCGCTCGCCCCACCCTCGACGGCGTCGTCGATGTCTTTGCGGGACATGCGCGCGAAGTTCGCCCGCTCCATCATCGCGACGAATTGCTCGAACAGCTTGTCCATCTTCGCCGGTCGGTCCTCCTGGGCGATCGGCTTCAACGGCCTCGTAGCGCTGTCGGGATCGAACGGCGCGTAGGAGTCCTTGAGCGCGTCGAGCTTTTCGAGGTACTCGAAATGCCAGACGGCGGCCACGAGCCTACAGAACTGACGAAACGGCTGATGCTCCCGGTAGTCGAGTTTGGAATCCTTGCACAGCATATCGACGAGGTCGCTCTTCCGCAGCGGGATGTAGTGCTCGCGATCCGCATACTCAGCCATGATTCGGCTCCTTCGTCGCAGTTTTCAGTTTTCAGTTTTCAGTTTTCAGTCGAAGAGGTCCCGGTCGAACACCTCTCCCCTCACAGTTCACCGAAAACTGAAAACTGAAAACTGAAAACTCTTCTCATCACTATTCGTCACCCAGTAGTCGAAGATTTCGATCGCACGATTTCGACGGCCTTCCCCAGGGGCACGGGGAAGAGGCTCCCCTCGTGGCGCTGGATCAGGCCCAGCCGGTCCAGCAGGGAGACGACGACGCCCGGCTGGCAGACGAGCGGCACCCCGGCGTAGCGGTCGAGGTACAGGCCCATCGCCGACTCGAGGGAGTCGGCGCTGACCCCGCTCTCGCCCGCATGGCGGAGGAGACAGAAGTACCCCAGGAACACCGTCCGCGTCTCCTGCTCCTCGGCCTCGTCGAAGAGACGGGTGAGGACGCCGACGTTACTGTCGAGGTTCTGGAAGTACAGACTCTGGGTCAGGCTCAGGTGATACTTCTGCTGGGTCGTCTGGTAGTCGAAGTACGACTTGTAGGCGTACCCGCACGCGCCTGCCGCCAGGCCCCAAAGGGTCATGCCGGTCGTCATGATGGTGTCGATCAACTCGGACATCTGCGCCAGCAGGCGGTAACTCATCGTCCCCAGGCCGGTCAGGACACCGACGCCGAGTTTGCCCCGGTCGAGCAGCTCGAGTCGGACACGCGCCCCCGGAAGGAGCATATCGACATCCGCCCTGGGGATGTCTTTGAAGAGTTTGAGGTAGACGTGGTCCGGGCTGATCGTCGGGGTCAGGACGTTGCCCGTGCGGAGTTTGAACGCGAGGACGAGGCGGTGGAAGATCGGCACGTCGATCTGGCGGGGCTGGTAGAGGGTCCGCCAGTTGCACAGGGTACGCCGCTCGAACGATTCGCCGCGCACGAACACGGCGAGGTGGGCGAAGATGGCGAAATCGACCTGCATCCGAATACCCCACTCGCTCGCCTCGGCCAGAACCTCGTCGAAAGCCGCGCCGCTGAGGTGGCGGTAGTGGGCACGCTCCAAGAGCCAGGTCAACTCGCTGCGCACGTCGTTGAGTCGATGCTGGCGTTCGACCTCGTGCAGGGGCAGGACGGCCAGAGCGTCGCCATCGGGGTCGAAGGCCGCGTAGGAAGTCTTCAGGTCGACCTGTCGGCGGTGGTAGCGCAGGTGATGACTGTCCTGAATGGCGATGGCGAGGGCCTGGAGTCGGTCTCGGAGCGGATCCTCCAGGTCGGCGCAGCACAGGCGCACCAGCTCGTCGGTCACCAGGGGAATGAAGTGGGCGCATTCGTCGGAGGACGGCATGGCGACTCACCACTCCATAGCTTCGAGGCGATCGTCGGCCGTCTTGACCAGGTCGTCGCACAGGTGGTCGAGCGTATTCTGGATTTCGCTCATGCGCTCGGGGCGCTTGTTGGCGTCGAACAAGAGGCAGCGGTTGATGAGGTCGGCCAGGGCCGGCGGCGTGCGCGGGTTCACCGCCTCGACGGGCTTGTAGACCCGCGCCCACATCTTCGCGTCGAGCGGGATGCCGCCGTCCTCGTCGGAGATGACCGACGGGGGGAGTTTCCAACTCACGAGCCGGTACATCGCGCCGCCGAAGTTGTAGATGTCGGTCCGCTCGTTGATGAGCGAGTGCTTCACCTGCTCCGGGGCCATGTATTCGGGGGTCCCCTGGATGCGCTCGATGGTCTCCCCCTTGATGCGGGCCAGGCCGAAGTCGATGATCTTCACGTCCCCGGCCCGACTCAAGAGGATGTAGTTCGGCTTGAGGTCGCCGTGACACACCTGCCGGCGGTGCATGTGGACCATGCCGTCGGCGACGGCCTTGAACACCTGGGTGAGACGCGGGATCGTGAGGCGCGGGCAGGTGTCGAGCGTCTTGCCGTTGACGTACTCGCTCAGGAGGTGCGCCTTCTTGACGCGGAAGAGCCAATCCCTGACTTTCTCCAGGGCGTAGAACTGGATCAGATTCGGGTGCGAGAGCATCTGCCCGATCCGGAATTCGTGTTCGGCCTGGGCGAGGAACTTCATGTCCTCGGGCGTGTCGAGTTGGACGACCTTCAGGGCATACGTCTTGCTGTCCTCGGAGCGACGCACCTGGAGGATGGTGCTGTGGGCACCCGTACCGAGCGGCCCGATGATCTGGAACTTGCCGATGCGAAAATCGCTCATGGGAACCCTTCGCGTAGCATCCGGCGCGTTCATCTCTCGGTATCTCATTCGCGGGCGGGCCGGACGAATAGATATAATATCGACGACCCGATAGGAAGCGAGGATCGTAGTTTTACTGTAACGGATAGCCCGGGTGTTGAAGGGGCCGTCTCCCTGAAATAGTACATGGGCAAAGAAGGGAGTCCGAGTACACTCGAGCGGAGCAGGCCGCCGACGCGGGTCACGTCCACCTGCACGACATCGATACCGCCGATGTCCATCATCGTCTGGAAGTCTTTGACATCGCAGATCTCTTCGCCAGCGGCGATGCGCATCGGGGCGCGCTCCCCGAGTCGG
Source organism: Planctomycetia bacterium (assembly GCA_025356615.1). Lineage (GTDB taxonomy): Bacteria > Planctomycetota > Planctomycetia > Gemmatales > Gemmataceae > JANXSH01. The sequence goes on from JANXSH010000295.1 coordinate 3,219, forward strand.
CGGTAGCCGTCGAGGTTGTCCGGGTGCAACGGCTCCTCGAGCCAGGTGAGGCCGAACTCCTCGAACTGCTGCGCCCGGCGGATCGCGGTCGCGGTGTCGTAGCAGAGGCCGGCATCGACCATCGATCCGGCCTTCGGGCCAATGCCCTGACGGGCCGCCTTGACGTGGGCGATGTCGCCCGCCTCACTCTAGATGACTATTTCATAAGTTCCTCGCCACTCTTCTTAGCCCGACGCGCGAGCGAGGGAAGCTGTTACCCTCGCTCGAGCGTCGGGCTAAGCCAAAAGCCGACTGGCGGCGAACTTGTGAAACGGTCATCTAGAGCGATCGTTTAGGCGCGACGCAACGCGGAGCGCGGTGAGCGCTCCGCGTTGTGTCGCGGCTAAACATTTTTCCTCTAATCCGTGATTCAATTTGGGAGGGATGCGTAGCCCATTCTTGGAACCGTCTTGATTTTGGCGGCATGACTTCTGATAAGGAGATGTCCCCGAGTACGGGAACCTAACTACTCTCCTCTTTCCTCTGGAAACATCGAATGCCGACCTCGACGCCTGCCTCCCGACGAAGCCTGGATCGATGGTACGTCTTCGGGATCCTGTTCGTGAGTATCGCATTCGGGGCGTTCGTCCTCTACAAGTCGGCGTACTTGAAGCGACCCCAGGGCGATTTCGGTTGCTTCGCCCGCGCCGGGTGGGCGATCCGCCAGGGGGGGGAGCCGCTCTACCGCGTGATGGACGACAACTACTGGCACTACAACTACCCGCCCGTGTTCGCGATCCTCATGACGCCGTTCAGCGACCCGCCGCGCCGGCAGACTGCCTTGACGGTGGCGAGCGTCGTGGGCCTGTCGGCCTCGTCGTCGCCGTACTCGCCCCTGCTCGCTGCCAGTATTACCCCGGCCAATGTCGCGCCCTTCGTCGAAGACACGGGCCACTACCTGCCCTACCCCGTGTCCATCGCCTTATTCTATTGCTTCAGCATCGGCCTCCTCTTCGTCGTGGTCCGGTTCCTCGCTTCCGCCGTGGAGGGGATGTTGCCTCCTGCGGAGGGTGAGGCGTCGGCCCATCGCCGCTGGTGGACCTTGCGAATGCTCCCGGTCCTGGCCTGCGTCGTGCCGATCGGTTTGACGCTGATGCGCGGGCAGGTCCAGATCTTGCTCTTGCTCATGCTGTCCGGCTTCATCGTGGGGCTGGTTCGCGGTCGGCGATTCTCGGCGGGGTTGTGCCTGAGTGCCGCGATTTCCCTCAAGCTCTTCCCCGCGTTCCTTCTCATCGCCCCTCTGGTCCGGCGCGACGTGCGCTGTCTGACGGGCTGTGCCGTGGGGCTGTTCGTGGGGCTGATCCTCATCCCCGTCGCCGTCATGGGGCCGAGCCGCACACTCTGGGTCTACGAGGATTACGCCAAGGTGCTCATCGGGCCGGCTCTGGGCCTGAGTTCGGACCCGATGCGCGAGAAGGAGCTGGTCAACGCGACGGGAACGCAGAGCCAGTCATTCCAGGTAATCCTGCACAAGACGATCTACCTCGGAAATCCAGAGATTCCGCCGCAACCGGCGGGGTGGGTGAAACTGATTCACCTGCTGATCGGGGCGACGATGACGGTCGCACTGTTCTGGGGAGAGGCCGGGCTGGGCCGTGCGTCGGGGCAACTCCTGTTCGGGAAGCTCGTCCTGTTGACGATGGTCATGGTGATGGTGTGTCCCGTATGTCACCTGCATTATTTCATCGTGGCGTTGCCGCTCTTCATGCTCGTCCGCGCTCGCATGGAGACGAAGACCAACTGGCGCGGCTACCGGCTCTGGATCGCTCTCACGGCGGCATTCATCCTGGCGCTGAGCATTCCGATGATCCCCGGCGTCCTGATCCTGCGCGATGTCGGCGTGCCCCTGGCCGGAGCGCTCGCCTGCTGGATCGCGGGTCTTGTGGCGCTGTGGAAAGACCCTGTCGAGAGGGAGACGCCGCAGGCGCTCGGCCTGGCGGCGTGAAGCCCAGTGTTCCTGCGGTTCCCCCTTCCGTTCTGCCTTCTCTTCACGATAAGATGAGGGAAACAGGCGGGGGAACAGCCCATGACCGATCTCGAA
>JANXSH010000750.1 GCA_025356615.1 Planctomycetia bacterium
GAGGCAAAGGAGAGGCGCTGCCCCAAGGCCCAGCGATTGCAATCGCTGGGCTTCGCCTACTTCCATAGTCACACCCAGTTCGGTTATTCGCCAATCCTGCGGAGGCGGTAGACGTGGCGAGCGGTCTTCTTCCTATGAATCAGCGAAAGTGACAACGTCACCTTCGCTATCTCGTCGGAGACGAGACGAAATCCGATTCATACGGTAGTCGGATTACCCGCCCCCGTGTCGAGGGACTTGCTCACTCCGACACCCAATAGCCCGCTGGCGTGAACGGCTCGTCGAACCGGATCACGGTACGGCCCCGGCGATCCTGGCTCACGGTGACATCGATGTTCGGGTTCCACGTCCCGGCGATCATTCGCATCTTGCCCGGCGCGTAGTAGGCGAACAGCGCCTGCGAACCGTTCTCGTTGATGAACAGGTAGCCGCGACGGTGGGCGTGAACCTCACAGGTGCCTCCGCCCGACACGTTACTGTACGTTCCCGGCAGCGCGTCGCGGGCGACCGGCGGGATGTAGGGGATCGGGTAGCGCTGGTTGAGGCGGGCCTCGGCGTTGCTCGAGGACACCAGAAGGACGAGGGGCATCAGAAGGGTGGCACAGGTGCGGATCATGATCGAGCCTCCAAAGTAAGGGCGGGAAGATGGTTCGTCTCCGTTCTCGTACTCCTTGTTGTGCATTCCTCGCGCCATTATCGGGACAAACCTATTCCCAGTCTTGAGAATATATGAAGCAAATCGTTCCACATCTGGGAAGGCACTTCTCGATTTTTCGCTCGAACAGCTACATTCTTGGCTGGCACCTGGTTTGCTCAAGGATTTCTCCCTCTGTTCGCGAATTGCTGGTTGACGCTACCCCGATCGGGGCTAAAACACCTCTCCAGCGATCAGGCAGGAGTGCCTGGACGTAGTCCTTCTGTGGAGTAGCGATCCGACATGTCCGATCCCACACCCTCTCCGGTGGGCAACAGCCCCATTACTGATAAGCCGGCGCTCGCCCCCGCGATTAGCCCCGCGACGGCGACCACGGCGACAACCGCCGCGCCGAAACCGGTCGCCAAGCCCGTCGGCAAGAAGACCGAGGAGCGTCGTGGCTTCCTCGGCACCCTGCTCGGCGGGGCGTATGCCGCGGGCTGGACCTTCTTCACCATCACCATGACGGGCTGGACGTTGTACACGTTGCGGTTCCTCATGCCCAACGTCCTCGCCGAGCCTCCCAGCAAGGTCAAGGTCGGCGTCCCCGAGTCCTACGAGGACGGGAAGGTCGTCGAGCGGTTCAAGGACCAGAACATCTGGGTCATCCGCAACGAGGGCAAGATCTACGCCCTGAGCACCACCTGCACGCACCTCGGCTGCACGCCCAACTGGCAGGAGGGTGCCCAGAAGTTCAAGTGCCCCTGTCACGGCTCCGGCTTCTATATCAGTGGGGTCAACTTCGAAGGCCCCGCCCCTCGTCCGCTCGAGCGCTGGGGCATCAGCGTCGGCGAAGACGGACAGCTCGTCGTCGATAAGTCCAAGAAGTTCCAGGCCGAGCGCGGTGACTGGTCCAACGTCGAGTCCTTCATCACGATTTAAGGATCTGTCATGTCTGTCGGCGACTACATCCGCAACTCCCAGGTCTGGAAGAGCATCTTCCGCCACCCCGCGCCGCGCGACCGGCGTAACCGCGTCGTGGTCATGCTCACGAACGTCTTCCTCCACCTGCACCCCGTCAGCGTCCGCAAGTCCGGCATCGCGCTGAGCTACACCTGGTGCATGGGCGGCCTGACGTTCTTCATGTTCCTCGAGCTGACCATCACCGGCGTCCTGCTCATGTTCTACTATCGCCCCACGCTGGAGTACGCCTACAGCGACATCCTCAGCCTCCGCGACGTGACGACGCTCGGCATCCTTCGCGAGCTGCACCGCTGGGGCGCGCACGCGATGGTCATCACGATCTGGCTGCACATGTATCGCGTCTTCCTGACGGGCAGTTATAAACCGCCGCGCGAGTTCAACTGGGGCGTCGGCGTCCTGCTCCTCGTCATGACGCTGCTGCTCAGCTTCACGGGCTACCTGTTGCCCTGGGATCAGCTCGCGATCTGGGCCATCACCGTCGGCAGCAACATGGCCCGCGCCACGCCGTTCCTCGGCAACGAAGGCCCAGGAGCTTCGTTCTTGCAAGTCGGAGGGGTGCCCCTCGTTCACTCCGGCTCCGACGCGCGATTCTTGCTCCTCGGCGGGCGGTTCGTCTCAGGGGACACGCTCCTGCGGTTCTATGTGCTGCACTGCGTCGCCATCCCCCTGGCCGTGGCCGTCCTCATCGCGGTCCACTTCTGGCGCGTCCGCAAGGACGGCGGCATCAGCGGCCCCCTGTGACTCGCCCCCTGATCTCCGTGCCGGACCCCGAACAGGATCTCTCTCATGCCAACTATCCTCGATGGCAGCCTTCAGGCGGGCCTGGGCGTCTATTACGTCCTCTGTGCCCTCATGAACGTCTGCTTCGGTCTGTATTACCAGCGATCCTCGACGCCGAAGAAGCCGACCATCGCCTTCATCTGGTACGCGGTCGCCGGCGTCTTCTTCCTCCACGCGGTCGCCTACTTCCTCCAATGGAACTGGGTGCTGGCCAAGGACATCCGCAACGCGATCGACTACGCGACCGGCCCGGTGAGCTACACCCTGCTGTCGCTCGTCGCTTTCGTGGCGCTGCTCGTCTGGCGGCGGTTCTTCGTTGCGCCCCAGGTCGCGTGGTCGGCACTCATGCTCAGCCTGTTCGTCGCCGGGTGGTCCTTCACCGACTCCAACTTCCGCAGCATCGTCGCCAAGCCGGACAACGTCCCGATCACGATGCTCATCTACTCGGTCGGCTTCTTCACCTGGCTCGCGCTCTATCGTGCGGTCCAGAACGATGACCGCATCGAGCGCGGCGAGCCGGTCCTCGAGAAGCTCGAGGACGAGAAGGTTCTCGTGTGGCCCGATCTGGTCTACACCGAGTTGATCGCCATGATCCTCGCCACGGTCATCCTCCTCGTCTGGGCCATCCTCCTGCCCGCCCCGCTCGAGCAGCCCGCGACGACCTCCCGCGCCCCGAACCCCTCCAAGGCCCCGTGGTACTTCCTCGGCCTCCAGGAGATGCTCGTCTACTTCGACCCCTGGATGGCCGGTGTCGTGTTGCCGACCATGATCATCGTCGGCCTCATGGCCCTGCCCTACATCGATTACAACCGCGAGGGCAACGGCTATTACACGTTCAAGCAGCGGCCCTTCGCGGTCGCCACGTTCCTCTTCGGCTTCCTCGTCCTGTGGGTCGTCCTCATCGTCCTGGGGACGTTCTTGCGCGGCCCGAACTGGAACTTCTTCGGCCCGTTCGCCTTCTGGGACAGCCACAAGGTCGATCCGCTGAACAACATCAACGTCTCGGAAATCTTCTGGCGCAAGGGCTTCGGCCGACCCATCGAGGGGATGCCGATCCTCCTCCGCGAGTTGCCGGGACTTCTCATCGTCGGGGCCTACATGGTCCTGCTGCCGCCGCTGCTAGCGAAGACGGTCATGCGCAAGTTCTTCATCAAGATGGGCTTCCTGCGCTTCTTCCTCCTCGTCACCCTGATCCAGTTCATGGCGTCGCTGCCCATCAAGATGGTCCTGCGCTGGGTGCTGAATCTCAAGTACATCGTCGCCATCCCTGAGTATTTCTTCAATATTTAGTTTTCAGTTTTCAGTTTTCAGTTTTCAGTTGAAGAGGCGAGCGGGGCGTGTCAACGCCCTGAATATAGTCGCCGACGAGTCGAGTGAGACTCAGCGACAAGCCGGTCTTCAACTGAAAACTGAAAACTGAAAACTGAAAACTGAGGACATTGCAATGGCCGCCACCGCCGAACCTTTTCGCAATCAGAAGACGCTCGACATCGTGTTCGGGGCTTCTTGCGCCGCGATGATGCTCAGCACGATCTGGATGTTCGTGCAGGACTACCAGCGCGACTACAAGAACGTCCAGCGGACCTTCCGCGATGTCGAGGCGACCCTGGCCGAGCGCGAGATGCTCGACAAGCTGCCCGACCCGGCGCTGGTCAAGGAACTGCGTAGGGACGTGAAGGACGCGAAAAAGGCCGTCGCCCAGGCGAAGAAGGAGGTCGCGAAGAAGGAACTCGCCCTGACGGCCCGGCGCGAGAGCGCCGACGAGAAGTATCGCGGCATCAAGGCGGACCTCGACGCCGAGTCGAGTTACTACAACATCGCCATCGACGACGCAGGTACGTTTCCGCGCGAAAGCGACAGATACAAGGCATTGCTCAAAGAAAGTAAGTCGATCCGCGAGAAGAAGCTCCTCCCGCTCGAGGCGGATCTCGCCAAGGCCAAGGCCGACCTCGACGCCATCGACGCGGAGATCAAGTCGGAGGTGCGCAGCGTGACCGACGCCCCGGAGAAGGAACTCGCCACCGCCGAGGACGAACTCAAGAAGCAGACCACCGTCTTCGACCGCTTCGCCAAGCTCTCGGCCCAGAAGGCGTGGGGGTCGGGCGACACGTTCCGCGCGCTGCCCGTCCTCGACGGGTTCGAGTCGCCGACCAAGATCCGCCAGATGTGGCTCCCCGACCTGACGATCGACATGGGCGGCTTCAAGGACGCCGCCCGCTACGACCGCTGCACGACGTGCCACCTCGGCATCGACCGCAGTACCTTCGAGCGCGACTCGCTCGCCAAGATCGGCGACGACGACGAGAACCGCCGGCTCATGGGCAAACTGACCTCCGCCCACGACATGCTCGAGTCACGCAAGAACGCGGGCGAGAACCTCGGCTTCGACCCCGCCGACCTGCCCGCTGAGCCTTACGGTTCGGTCGGCTGGCTCGCCGTCATCATGTTCGGCTGCGTCCTCGTCGGTTCGGTCACTCTCTCCGCCCTGACCCAGTCGCCGCGCTCCGGGGTCATGCTCCTCGCGGGCGGCGCGCTGATGACCGTCGTCACGTCGGGCCTCTTCGCCTGGTTCGCCCCGCGAAAGCCCGCGATCAAGACGATCAAACTCACCCAGAGCCAGATTACGCAATACGCCTCCCACCCCCGGCTCGACCTGTTCGTGGACGGCAACAGCCCCCACTCCGCCGAGAAGTTCGGCTGCACGATCTGCCACGCCGGTCAGGGCAGCGCCACCGAATTCAACCTGGCGACGCACACGCCCAACGACTCGACCCAGAATCACGTCTGGCAGAAGGACTACCACTACCATCCCAGCCACGACTGGGACTTCCCGATGTTGCCCAAGCGATTCATCGAGTCGTCGTGCCTCAAGTGTCACCACCAAGTCACCGACTTGATCCGCAACGGGACCAAGGAGGAGGCCCCGAAGCTCCTGCGCGGCTTCAACCTCGTCAAGGACATGGGCTGCTTCGGCTGCCACGAGATCCAGGGCAACAAGGGGAACCGGTCGATCGGCCCGGACATCCGGCTCGAGTCCAGCCCCGCGCTCGACCTGCTGAGCGCCGCCGACCAGGAGAAGGCCAGGGCCGACGCCGCCAGCCCGCCCGGCGCGATGCGCAAGGTCGGCCCGAGCCTGCGCCGGCTCGCGGAGAAGACCGACCTGGAGTGGACGACCCGCTGGGTCGCCGCCCCGCGCGACTTCC
>JANXSH010000384.1 GCA_025356615.1 Planctomycetia bacterium
CGACATCGGCTGCCCGCCGGGGTTCGTGTCGTTGAACAGCACGCCCGAACCCGACGAGACGACCAGCGCGCCGCCGTTCGTGGGCAGGTTATACGCATCGTTGTTCGCAACCGGAGTTCCTGCGGTGATAGTCAGCGTGACCGTCGCGACGTTGGAAATCTGTCCGCCCGCCATCGCCCGATAGGTGAAGGTGTCCGTCCCCGAATACGCAGGCATGGTGGTGTAGCTGAACGACCCATCCGAATTCAGCGACACGATACCATGGCTGGCCGACGCGACGAGCGACGCCGTCATCGGCTGACCGCCGGGGTTCGTGTCGTTCGCCAGCACGCCGGAGGCGGGGACCGAGAGCGTCCCGTTGCTCACGTTGTACGCATCGTTGTTCGCCGTCGGCGGCGATGAGGGCGGGTTCATCCCTGGAGGAGGAACCACCGGGGGCGGTGCGCTGGACGCAGGCGGTGAACTGCTGCTCGTCGAGAACGACGACTCCATCGGCGAGGCCGAGAGGCCGCCTAATGCGCCCGCGCTCGGCGATGGCGTGTCCGCCGAGGGACTGAACTGCGCGAGAGTTGGCGTGGTGGACGCGAACAGTTCGTCGTTCAGCGTCGGGTCGAAGGCGATGGGGGCCGACTCTTGGGTCGCCGTGGCGACGCTCGTGAACGTCTCGCCGACGGGACCGATCCACGAAGTCAGCGTGACGCCGGGGTCGATGTCGGGAGGGGCGTCGTCCGGGACCGCGTTCACCAGCGTCGGGGCCGACGAATCCACACTCTCGAACGCAAGGCTGAACAGAGACATGACTTGCGCGGGCATCGCCAGGGCGAGCGCTTCACCGAGTAGGTTCCCCGGCGCGAGCCGGTCTTCCAGACTCATGAGACTGAGCCGGGCCGAGGGAAGAGTATACCCCCCCCCCCCTGTAGCTCGCTTGGGTCCGCGATCGGAGATCCGTCGGGCGGTGTTTCGCATAAGGTCACTGCGTCGGGAGAGTCGTGGGTGAAGAGAATGGTACTGTAGCGAGGTCATCGAGGAGTGGCAAGGGAGGACCACGCGGAATTATTTTTCGCCCCTGCGTGGCAGAGGATCGCTAGTCTGGGAGAGGGTCTTCAATGGAGACTCGACTTGCCCTTCTCCGGCGTTTCGTAGGTGAACGAGTCCGGCCCGAGATATTCCGTTATCAGCGGGTAGTCGAACAAGCCATCGGGGACGAGAGTCACCCTCCCGCGCCGTCGGCGAACTTCCCGGTTCGCCCGCGGCGTCGGCACGCCAGCAGCGATGACGCGAGGATCGGGGCGTGGCTCATCGCTGGGGCCGATCGGGGCGGGTTTGGTGGACATGGTCAATCCATCTTGGGTTTGTACAGCCCGCGCCCCGTGAGGCGTCCGAGCGCCTCGCGGGCTTCGACCGCGAACCACCCGCCCGGCTCGTCTTTGGCGATGGCGTCTAACACACGGCACGCCTCTTTAGTCCCACGTCGTTCGAGCAGGTCAAGGGCGCGGCCATCTCGGCCCCATGCGTTGGGACTGTCCAGTCGGTGTACGAGTTCGGTCAGTTTCTTCTTGGCCTCGAGTGATGGCTTTGCGGCCAGAGCCTTGCGTAGGAACGAGCCAGCGGCTTGCCCTAGCGCCTCCAGAGATCGCCTAGCCGCTTCGCGCGTTGCGTAGGTGTCGGAATCGAGGTCGCGGATGAGCCCGGTGACTCGAGCCGAGTTGGCGTCGAGTGGCCGCAAGTGGGCCAGGGCCAGAGCGTCGGCTTCGGGGGCTTGCGAGAGAGCTGCCAACGCGCGATAGGCGGCGCGGGTGTCGTCCGATATCAGTTCTGACCAGCGGCGCTCGCGGAGAGCGGGCGTGGATACGCGGGGCAGTTCGCCCAGAAAACTGGTGAGATCCCAGAGCAATACCTCGCTGGTTTCCTTGTCTGTGATCGCAAGTTTTTTCCCGATCTCGCCTACCGCGAGGTACTGTCCGCACGGGCTGAAGGCCAGTGCATTGACCTCCTTGGTCGTCGCCCGGATCGTCGCGATTCGCTTCCCCGTGGCAAGTTCGGCCACGATCACCATGCCGTCCTGCATTCCGACAGCGGCAAGTCGGCCAGACGGGGACAAAGTTACGGCCCAAATCATCCCGTATTCGGGGTCGTTGTCCCCCTTATTGAATCCTACGAGAAGAGTCACTTTGGAAGCACCTGGCGGCCAACCGACGGCCATGAGATGGTAAACGAGTTTACCCGCGCCACCCCTACCTCCAGGAGTAAGCCGAGCCGCCAAAGCAGGTTGCGGGCCATCGTAAATCCCTCCCCCTAAGAAGTCACGACCAACTGGGGGCTTCACTGGGCCATCAGCGAAGACTCCTCGTTGCCGTTTCCCGGTGGTCAGATTCACTGACTCGGTTTCCCACGACATCCGCGCGGCAACTACGGTGTCGCCTTCGCTTGGGACGAGGTCCAAGAGTCGTTCGCTGTTCTCCAGGATAGCGCCCACTTTCGAGTGCTTGCCGGTGGTCGGATCGAGCAGGTACAGCAGATTCTTCGAAGTGGTCAGCACGACGAGCCGACCGTTCGGGAGAAAAGTGGAGACTTTAGCAAAGTTAGTGCAGTCGCCAGTTCTTTCTCTACGCATAAGATGAACTCCTGACAACTCTTGCGTCAGGAGAGCAGGCCATGTCCGGTCCAGGCGAGTACGTCCCTGATGTCACCGAAGGCATTACCCGTGTCGAAGACCTACCCGAGCCACGCATCGAGCGGCGCTGCCGCAACCGCCCGGCGCTACCCTGCCCGCGCTGTCGCCACCGCGCCGGACGCTACGCCGTGGGTTCTCGGACCCTCCACGACCTCGGTGATGCTCGGGCCAACCGCCCCGTCGATCTGGTCGTCGCCTTCTCCCGGCATCGCTGCCTCCGCTGCGGTTGTTGCTTCCCCCGTGACATTTCCGACCTGGCCTTGCCCTACTGCCAGTACACCCGCCGCGTCCAGCAGCGGGCCGTCCGCCTCGTCGCCGAAGACGGCTTGCCGTACCAGGCGGCCAGTTGGCACCTCTGGCGCGACCACTGCGTCTTCGTCCCCTACGCCACCATCCAGAACTGGGTCGAGGCGGCTGGGGGGAAAAATGCGGGCCACGCTTTCGGGCAACTACCTCGACGAGGCTTTGGCTGACTTCTCCGGCTGCCTGGCCATCGACGAGGTGTACGACGGCCCCTTCTGCATCCTCTCGGCCGTGGACAACCGCAGGTACAACCGCTTGACCTTCTCCGTCCTCGACCACGACCCGACCCACGACGACATTCGCTCCTTCCTGGGAGGATTCAGAGGGCAGTTGGAGGGACGCCGGTGCCAGGTGCGCGGCGTCACCACGGATGGCTCCCCACTCTACCCCAAGGTGCTGAAGGAGTTGTGGCCGGCCGCCCCTCACCAGGTCTGCGAGTTCCACGTCCTGAAGGAGATCACCAAGGCGATCCTGCGTGCGTTGGCGAGACTCCGCAAGGAGATGGCCGCGGACACCCCCAAGCAACCGCGTGGCCGGCCCAGCAAAGCGAGGCGAGGTCAGGCGCGGAAGGCCGCCCGGCAGAAGCGGCGAGTGGCGGAACTGTTCGAACACCGGCACCTGTTCGTCAGGCATCACCTCGACGCGGCCCAGAAAAGACTCCTGCGCGACCTGACGCGAGGGTTGCCCCAACTGCGGACGCTGCGAGACATCATGGAGGAGGTATACAGACTTTTCGACCGACGCTGCAAGACTCGGACGGCCCTGGAGAAGTTGGAGAGGTTGCGGTACCGGGTGCGGCGTTTCAAGAAGCTGGGCAGGACATTGAACAAGCTGAAGAGCCCGAACCTGGAGAAGGCACTGGTGTTCCTGGACGACAAGTTGCTGGGAGCGACGAGCAACGCGGTGGAAAGGGCGAACCGCCGCTTCCGCAAGGCGCAGGGTAGCATCT
>JANXSH010000414.1 GCA_025356615.1 Planctomycetia bacterium
CACCATCTCTCACCCTCCTGGTTTCGTGGCCTCGCCCGCTCGCTTGTCGGCCAGCAGCTCGACCGCCGCCCGCAGGCTCTTGTTGCTCTCGAAGAATTTCTGCGCCAGCGTATCGACCAGTGCGAGGAACGACAAGAGATCATCGACCCGCCGGCGTCGGCCTGCGACGGCCTCCGACACGGCGTCTTCGCCGAGGGCTTCGGGCGACAGGCTCGCGCCGCACCGGCGGAGCGTGTTGAGCATCGGGTCGATTTCGCGGCGCTTGCGTTGAGCGGCGACCAGGGTGAACATCTCCCACACATCCGTGAGCGCCTCGTAGTATTCGCGGCGGTCCCCTTTGCGGTGGGCACGGCGGACGAGACCCCACTCGATGAGCATGGGCAGGTTCATGCTGACGTTCGAGCGCGCGATCTCCAGGCGGGCCATGATGTCGTCCATCGACAGGCTCTCGCCGGTGATGAACAATAGCCCGTGGATCTGCGCCATCGTCGGGCTGATGCCCCAAAGGGCGCTCATGTTGCGCCACAGGGACACGAACTCCTGCTCGACCCGGTCGAGGGCGTTCCCCTCGGTCGATCCGTCCGGTTCGGGAGTGGCAGGAGGAGGCTGCATCGGTATCATCCCTTGGGGGCGATCAGGGTGTATCGTAAGCCCGATTTCGGGTGCGATCAAGAGGAGCGAGGCATGAGGACTCCTGTTCGCGTCAAGATCTGTGGCATCACGCACCCCGGCGACCTCGACGACGCCGTCGCCGCCGGGGCCGACGCCGTCGGGCTGAATTTTCATGCGCCCTCGCCTCGCTATGTCACCCCCGAACAGGCCGCGAGGTTGCTCGAGCGCTTGCCGCCGTTCGTCGAGCCGGTCGGAGTGTTCGTGCGGCAATCGTTGGCCGACGTGCGACGCTACCTGGAACCTCTTGGTCGAATCCGCACGGTGCAGGTCCACGGCGGGCCGCCCGAGGTCGTCGCCGCCGCGCCGCTGGTTCACGTCCCCGCGTTCCAGCTGCGGGACGACGATGAACTCTTCGTCGTCATGGATTATCTCGAGGCGTGCCGGGCCGTGAACGCGATGCCCGGCGCGATCCTCGTCGATGGCTACGCGCCGGGGTTGGTCGGCGGGACGGGGGAGACCGCGCCGTGGCATCTACTCGAGGGGTTCCGACCGGGCGTGCCGTTGATCCTCGCGGGCGGGCTGACGCCGGACAACGTCGCCGAGGCGGTGCGGCTCGTCCGCCCCTTCGCGGTCGATGTGGCGGGGGGCGTCGAGTCGAGTCCGGGGCGGAAGGATCGCGGCAAGGTCCGCGCGTTCATCCAGGCGGCGCGGGGGGGTGAATAGGGATGCACTCCCCCGGATCAAGCTACGCTTCATCCGGGGGAGTGCCGAGGAGCCGATCAATAGCGGTAGTGATCGGACTTGTAGGGGCCTTCCTTGGGGACGTGGATGTAGGCGGCCTGCTCGGGCGTCAGTTCGGTCAACTCGACGCTCAGCGTCTTCAGCTGCAAGCGGGCGACGTGCTCGTCCAGCTTCTTGGGCAGGACGTAGACGCCGACGGGGTACTTGGCGTTGTGCCGCCACAGTTCGATCTGGGCCAGAACCTGGTTGGCGAAGGAAGAACTCATCACATACGAGGGGTGGCCGGTGCCGCAGCCCAGGTTGACCAGTCGGCCCTTGGCGAGCAGGATGATCCGCTTGCGGTCGGGGAAGATGATGTGATCGACCTGCGGCTTGATCTCCTCCCAGGGGTAGTTCTCCAGCGACGCCACGTCGATCTCGTTATCGAAGTGGCCGATGTTGCAGACGATGGCCTGATTCTTCATCTTGGCCATGTGGTCGTGGGTGATGACCTTGTAGTTACCCGTGGCCGTCACGAAGATGTCGGCCTTGTCGCAGGCGTAGTTCATGGTGACGACGCGGTAGCCTTCCATGGCGGCCTGCAACGCGCAGATGGGGTCGATCTCGGTGATCCACACCTGGGCGGAGAGGGCGCGCAGGGCCTGGGCCGAACCTTTGCCCACGTCACCGTAGCCGGCGACGACGGCGACCTTCCCGGCGATCATCACGTCGGTGGCGCGCTTGATGCCGTCCACCAGCGACTCGCGGCAGCCGTACAGGTTGTCGAACTTGGACTTGGTGACGGAGTCGTTGACGTTGATGGCGGGGAATTTCAACTCGCCCCGCTTGTG
>JANXSH010000472.1 GCA_025356615.1 Planctomycetia bacterium
TCTAGGGCGACCCGGAACCCGACGTGGTCGGCCTGGTTCGGCGGCGGGCACCAGAGGCGATCCGCCCAACGGCAGGTCTTGCCGCCGTGGAAATAGCTCCCGCCTCGGATCAACCGGAACAAGCCTCTCCCTGCGGAAGGATCGACAGCGGCCACTTCCAAGGCCACCTCTAGGAGGATGAAAAGGGGCGAGACCGGCTCTCGCTTCAGCCTGGCTCCGAGCGTCTCGCCCTGGAGGAACGGCATGGCGATGAACGGACTGCCGTCCGCCGACTCCCCTACATGCCAGACGGGAACGATGTTGTCATGCTCGATGACCGCCGCCGCCCGTGCCTCCTGGAGGAACCGCTCCCGTTAATCCGGCATCGCCAGTTCCGGCTTCATGGTCTTGATCGCGACCTGTCGCCCGAGTCGAACGTCGAAGGCCGGGGTGGCCGGATCCGCCGCCCCGGCCAGGAGTCCAACGCAGGGATCCACTCCCTTTACGAATCCACTGCCACAACCGAGGACAATCGTGACGAGAGAGGTTTGCTCTTACCCCACCGAGTTTCCATAATGAACAGGATGAAAACCCCGCCTCGAGGCACGCCCGCGAGATGAGAGAGACATGAGCGATCAGCCCAAGCTGGTTCCCGGCCTGGCCGACATTCCCGTCGCGGAGTCGGCCATCAGTTTCATCGACGGCAAACGCGCCCGGCTCGAGTATCGCGGCCTGGCCGTCGAGACCCTGGCGCGCGAGAGTACGTTCGAGGAAACTTCCTGGTTGTTGCTCGAGGGTGCCTTGCCCTCGCAGCGCGAACTGGCGAACTTCGACTCCGAGTTGCGGAACCACCGGCGCATCAAATTCAAGATCGTCGATCTCCTGAAGTGCCTCCCCGAGGCCGGGCACCCGATGGGCGCGCTCCAGGCGGGCGTTGCGGCACTGGGGATGTTCTACCCCGCGTGCGACGTGTCCGACGCCCGGAGCAACTGGGACTCGGTCGTCCGCCTCATCGCCAAGATCCCGACCATCGTGGCGGCGTTCCACCGCCTCCGGCGCGGCGACGAGGCGCTGCCGCCGCGTGACGACCTCGGCCACGCGGCCAACTTCTTCTGGATGCTCACCGAGCAGGAGCCTTCTCCCGCCGTCGCGCGCGTGCTGGACGCCTGCCTGATCCTGCACGCGGAACACTCGATGAACGCCTCCACGTTCAGCGCCCGCGTGACCGGCTCGACGCTCGCGGACCCCTACACCGTCGTCAGCAGCGCCATCGGCACGCTCACCGGCCCCCTGCACGGCGGGGCCAACGAGGAAGTCCTCGACATGCTCGACGAGATGGGCGACACCCCACCGGCCCGCTGGCTGGAGAACGCGATCGCGACGAAGCGCAAGATCATGGGCTTCGGCCACCGCGTCTACAAGGTCAAAGACCCTCGCGCCACGGTCCTCCAAGAACTCGCCGAGCACGTCTTCGCCGAGTCGGGCAAGCCGCCCAAGTACGAACTCGCCGTCGATCTCGAGCGCGCCGCAGCCGCCCAGCTCGGACCCAAGGGGATCTACCCGAACGTCGATTTCTACTCCGGGATCGTCTACCAGAGCCTGGGGATCCCGCGCGACCTCTTCACCCCGATCTTCGCCATCTCCCGCGTCGCCGGCTGGCTCTCGCACTGGCTCGAGCAGCTCGAGAACAATCGCATCTACCGTCCCGAGCAAGTGTACGTCGGCAACCACGACATGCCTTACACGCCGTTGGAGAAGAGACCGTGAAGTCAGAGTTTTCAGTTTTCAGTTGAAGAGGACACCCGAGGACGCCGACCGACGAGGTGGCGAGCCGCACTTGCACTCGTGGACTGAAAACTGAAAACTGAAAACTGAAAACTCAACGAATAAAGGCAGGCTCATGCCGTGATGAGGCAATCGAACGCGAAGGATCTTGCTCAGGCCCTCTTCGAAGAGGCCGGGGACGCCCTGTTCCTGTTCGACCCGGACACGGATCAGATCCTGGATGTCAACCCGCTCGCCGAACGGCTCAGCGGGTTCGACCGCGCGGAATTGCTTTCGTTCCAGGCGACGTACCTGTTCCGCTTCGGGGCCGGCGGGAGCGGCGGGAAGCAGCGGATCCAACAGGCCGCAGCGAAGACCAACGTCTTCCATGCCCAGGACGGGTTCTTGCTCCGGACACGCAAGGACGGGGTCTGGATCCCCGTGAACGTCACGGTCACGCGCCTCCACCTCCAACCGCGAACGCTCGCCCTCATCACCATCCGCGACATGCGCGAGCAGTTCGAGGCGACACAGCGCCTCCAGCGCATGGAGGCCGAGCTGCGCCGCGTGCTGGCAGCCGTCTCCGACTGCCTCTGGAGCGCGGAATGTGCCGGCGAGGGCAAGTGGGTCTATCGCTACCTTTCGCCCGTCGTCGAGTCCCTCGCGGGCAGGCCGGCGGCCCACTTCCTGCCCCACCTCGACCGCTGGCAGGAGATCGTTCACGCGGAGGACTGCCCCGCGTGGCAGGAATCGCACCGACGCCTGCGTTCGGGGCAGCCGAGCCAGATCGAGTATCGGGTCGTCTGGCCGGACGGGAGCGTCCGCTGGCTGCGCGAGAGCGTCCGGGTCGCGACCCTGGCCGACGGCCAGACCCTGCAACTCGACGGCATCCTCACCGACTTCAGCGAACGGAAAATGGGCGAGGCCCGCCTCCAGGAGGAGCGCCTCCTCCTTCGCACCCTCATGGAGGCGTTGCCCGAGACGATCTACTTCAAGGACGCCCACGGTGCCTACCTCGTGGACAACGCCGCCCACCGCGACCTCCTCGGCGCGACGAGCGAGGACGAGATCCGCGGCAAGACCGTCTTCGACTTCTTCCCACCCGAACTCGCCGAGCGCTACAACGCCGACGACGCAGCGACCCTCGCGAACGGCCTGCCGGTCCAGAATCTCGTCGAGACGATCCCGCTCCGCACCGGCGAGGAGCGACTGTTCGAGTTCACCAAGGTGCCCCTGCGCGACGCCTCGGGCGACCTGTTCGGTCTGGTGTGCATCGGACGCGACGTGAGCGAGCAGCGGGAGGCGGAGCGCGCCCTCGCCCATGAACGAAACCTGCTCCTCACCCTGATGGACAACCTTCCCGACCACATCTTCGTCAAGGATCTCGACAGTCGCTTTGTCGTCGCTAACGCCGCCACTCTCACCACGCTCGGCGTGATAAGCCTGGAAGACGTGGTCGGCAAGACCGACTTCGACTTCCTCCCCCGCGAGCGCGCGGAGCAATTCTTCGCGAACGAGCAGCGCATCCTCAGCACCGGCGAGCCGATGCTCGACCAGGAGGAGTTGCTCATCGACGCCGGCGGGACCGCCCGTTGGCTCGCAACGACCAAGGTGCCCCTGCACGACGCCGCCGGCGACATCGTCGGGCTGGTGGGCATCAGCCACGACATCAGCGAGCGGCGGACGATGGAGTCCGAACTCCGACGGGCCGTCGGGGCTGCCGAGGCGGCGAGCAAGGCCAAGGGCGAGTTCCTGGCGCGAATGTCGCACGAGATCCGCACCCCGATGGGTGGCATCATCGGCATGACCGAACTCGCGCTCGACTCGGACCTGACCCGCGACCAGCGCGAGTGCCTCGATATGGTGCTGGCGTCGGGCGAGTCGCTGCTCACCGTCATCAACGACATCCTCGACTTCAGCAAGATCGAGGCGGGCAAACTCCAGCTCGAGACGGCGGTCTTCTCCTTCCGCGACAGCCTCGCCGACGGCGTCCGGTCCCTCAGCCTCCGCGCCCAGCAGAAGGGGCTGGAACTCGCCTGCCATGTGGCCCCGGACGTGCCGGACCTGCTCATCGGCGACCTGGGCCGGCTCCGACAGGTCATCGTCAACCTCCTCGGTAACGCGATCAAATTCACGGAAAGCGGCGAGATCGTCGTCCACGTCGAGCGCGTCGCTTCCGAGGCCGACGACCCCGCCCCGCTCCTGCATTTCGAGGTGCAGGACACGGGCATCGGCGTCTCGTTCGAGAAGCACGACACCATCTTCGAGCCGTTCGAGCAGGTCGATGGGTCGAACTCCCGCAAGTACCAGGGCACGGGCCTGGGGCTGGCCATCTCCTCGCAGCTCGTCCAGCTCATGGGCGGCCGGATGTGGCTCGACAGCGAGCCGGGCCGGGGAAGCCGGTTCCACTTCACCGCCCGATTCGAGGTCGTCTCGGGGCAAGCGAACAGCCACGGCCCGGTCGAGCCGCCGGAAGTCCACGACCTCCGCGTCCTCGTCGTCGATGACAACGCGACGCACCGGGTCATCCTCCGAGAGATGTTGTGCAACTGGCACATGCGGCCGACCGTCGTCGGCTCGACCCCCGAGGCACTCGCGGAACTGAGATGCCAGGCGGGGATGGGGACGCCGTACCCGCTGCTCCTGCTCGACGCGGTCATGCCGGCACCGGACGGATTCGCCCTAGCCGAGTGCCTTTGCACAGAGCCGGGCCTTGTTGGTTCCGTTATCATCATGCTCACGCCGACGACGCGCGCCGCGAGCGGCGAACGATGTCGGGAACTGGGCATCAAGGGGAGCGTCCTCAAACCGATCAAGCAGTCCGAGCTACTCGACACGATCCTCGGGATCATGAGCTCGAACGAGGCGACCCAGCCGACGGGCCAGAACCTCGCGGCGCACCCGCCGAGTGCCGGCGTCCCCTCGCTACCGCCGCTGCGACTGCTCCTGGCGGAGGACGCCCTCATCAACCAGCGCCTCGCGGTGGGCGTTCTCGAAAAGGCGGGCCATCGGGTCCGGGTCGCGAACAACGGGGTCGAGGCGCTCGAGGCCCTGACGCGCGAGTCGTTCGACCTCGTCTTGATGGACGTGCAGATGCCCGAACTCGACGGCTTCGAGACGACGCAGTTGATCCGCCAGTCGGAGGAAACCAGCGGGCTGCACCTGCCGATCATCGCGCTGACGGCCCACGCCATGAAGGGCGATCGCGAGAAGTGTCTCCAGGCCGGGATGGACGGCTACGTCACGAAACCGATCCGCGCCCGCGATTTGTTCCTGGCCATGGAACAGGCTTTGCAGACGTTCAATCCGTCGCGACTCACCGACGAGCCACGGAGCGAAGGATCCTCTCCCGTCCCCGCTACGAAAGAGAGCGAGCCAATGTCGGAGGAATTCGACCTGAACGAGGCGATGGGCCGCTGTGGCGGCGATGCCGACCTCCTACGCGAGTTGATCGACATGTTCATGACCGAGATTCCCGGCTGGATGAACACGCTGGAGCGCGGGGTCCAGACGGGGAACGCCGACGTGGTCCACCGAACCGCTCACACGATCAAAGGGGCCGTGGGAACCTTCTCCTCGACCAACGGCTGGAACGCCGCCTTGCAGGTAGAGAAGCTCGGCAAGGAGGCTCGACTAGCCGAGGTCGGCCCGGCATTGGACCACATGAAGACCACCATCACCCGGCTGACCGAAGCTCTGAGGGCGTTCAAGGATTCGTGAGCGCCCGATTTCGTGGGGTCGCTCGGGATGCGTCAACAGTGTAGGGTGGGTCGAGCGGAGCGAGGGC
>JANXSH010000480.1 GCA_025356615.1 Planctomycetia bacterium
TGCCCCTTGGAGACGGCCTCGACGAGGGCGTCCTGGTTGGCGGGTAGGCTGACGCAGGCGTACTCGAGCAGCAGCCATTCGTCGATGACGAGGCGCACGTCGTCCCAGCCGTTGCGCTGACGTTCGCGGTCGTCGGGGCAGTGGAGACGCAGCGGGAGGAAGCCGATACTCTTGCCGACGAGCAGGCCGGACTGGACGAGGGCGAACACCTGGTCGGGCACCCACGGCTCGCCCTGCGATACAACTAAGAACCTCGTCCTCGTCCTCACAGCGGATGACCTCGCGGCCTGACGCTCGCGCCGTCCTTTCCTCCCGCGGGTGGTCAAGGAAGGCGCGGGCGTCACGATCGGTAGAACTCCACGTCGAGCGTCGCCGTCGCCGTCACCTGGATGAACTGCGTCCGTCGCATGTCGCCCCCCAGGAGTTCGATGTCCTCCACGCCCGGAGCCTTGGTGAGGAGGAGGTTCCCCACGCTGGCCGTCGGGGCGATGCCGTCGGATCGGTAGCGGACGTTCTGCGTTTCGCCCTGGACGTAGCAGTGCGTGCATCCCGCCGGGGGAACGTCGTCCACCCAGGCGAGTGTAAGAGTACACCCCGCGCCGCTCCCGCCCGAGAGTGAGGCCGGGTTGCCGGGCTTCGCGGTGTAGGCCCCTCCGTCCAAGCCGTCCCGGTTCACGGTGATGCCCGTGACTCCGCCGAGGGCGTCCACGGCCGTCACGACGAGCCGCGCGGCGAAGGCCCCCATCGTCGTGCCGCCGACCAGCGTAACGATGTCCCCCACCTTGTAGCCGGTTCCACCGGCGGCCACGACCTGCGGGCCGTAGAGGATCGAGACGCCCTTGCAGACGGATTGGGCCGTCACCAGCCCGACGATCTGCCGATACCCGAGTCCCTTTTCCGCCATGTCTTTTACTCCAAGGTCGTGATCGAAACTACCGTGCATCGGCAGTGGATTCGCTCGCCCGCCGATAGCCTCTGGTCGCCCGGATAGCTGCACTTCTCGCCGCCGATCGTGAAGTCCTCCGAGGCCCCCACCTCCTGCCCGTCCGCGTGCTGGTGGGTCGGCCGGGTGTCCCTGTCGGAGACGCACAGCCAGCGCTTGCCCTTCACCAGCCCCGCCGCGACGAGGTGCTGGCGTGAGGCGTCCGCTCCCGCGTTCAAGGCCCCCGTGGATTCGGTCCGGCTGATCCGCTCCGCCCTCGCCTTGCTGCTTCCGGCGAGAGCCTTCTGGATGCGGGCCGCACGCTCGTCGAGGGTCTCGCCCTGGTCGATGCCAGCCTGTAGCGCCTTGGCGATGTCGTCGCGGACCTGGGCGTCCACCTCGCCCCAATGGGGCAGCCCCAGCGTCGCGTCGAGCCAGGAATTGATGACCTGGGAGACGGCGTCCGGGATGGGCGTGGAGTTGGGGTGTACGGCCTTCTCGGAGGCCCTGTGGACGGCCTCTAGCTCCATTCCGGCCCCTTGGTCCGCCATCGCCTCCAGATGCGTCCTGACGCACGCCAGGAGCCCTTGCGGAGGGGGTGGTGATCGGCCTTCCCTGACGGCTCGGGCGACTTCGACGGCCTGGGCGATGAACAGCTTCCGGAGGGCTCGCCCGAAGGCACGCTCCGCCGAGGCGTGGGTCTTGATCCATGCCTCAACCGGGAAAGTTGCGGACCCTTGAGAGGTCCACCCCCGCGATTTGTGGCCCCGGCTCGATGAGGTCGTCGCCCTCCTCGTCGAGCGGGTGCATCCCGTGGGCCGCTCGGAGTTCGTTCTTGGTGAGGCACCCCGCCCCGATCAACTGCTGGAGGTCCGCCCGCTCGACATCGGGGTCGAAGCTGGTCGCCGGTTCGATCCAGACCATCAAGTCTTCGCCGTAAACGGGGCTGAGACGCTTCGTGAGGGTCTGGCTCAGGAACTCCGCTTTCGGGTTCACGCAGGTGTCGCAGAAGTGCTGATCGGCGGCGGCGGCGCTGGCTCGATTGCTCCCCTCCACCCGGCCCCTGACGATTGGGTTCACGCCGAAGCCTTCGGAGAGCCGGTCCCGCGTCATGTTGCCGGATGAGAGGAAGTCCATCTCCCTCGGCGTGTTGCTGATCCGCGTGATCTCCTCCACCAGGCCGTCCACGATGAACGGCTCTTCGTTGTTGGCCGCTCCGCGATAAGCGGCCTTGATCGCCGTGATAATTTGCGTCCTCTGGGCCTTGTCGAGGATGGGCCTCTGACCGGGGATGCCCGACACGTCAGGATGCCGTCCTACTTTCAGGAGGAGGCCCGGATTGCACCCGTTCTGATTTCCGCG
>JANXSH010000490.1 GCA_025356615.1 Planctomycetia bacterium
CGATCCTCGAAGCCGTCGCCGACCTGAAAGCGACCGTCGAGAAGGGCCAGGGCCAGGCCCATGCCAAGCTCGACTCGATGCACGACGACCTCACGGGGCTGCGCGGGCGGATGGACCAACTGCTCGAGCGGCTCGACCTGCTCAACAAGCCCGTCCAGCCGCGCCACAGCATGTCGATCCAGACCGACCGCGAGCGCCAGCTGGTCAAGGAGATCCTCCTACAATACCGCGGGCTGCCCGAGGACGCCAGACGCCGGCAGCCCGAGGTCGGCTCCAAGATGGGCAAGCTGCTCATGGCGGCGGGCGAGTACCAGTCCGCCGAGCAACTCTTCGCGCACTCGGCGCGGACCGCCTCGAGTGAATCCGCCCGCGCCGAGGCGCACCACGACACCTACCGCGCCGCCCTCGAGCAGCGCCAGCACGACACCGCCCTGCGCGAGTTGCTCCAGGCCGCAGCCATCGACCCTGAGCGATTCTCGCTCTTCCCGCAGGACCGCTACGAGGCCGAGCGCATCCTCGGCGCGGGCGGGTTCGGCGTGACGCTCCTGTGCAAGCACCGCCTCTCCGGGGGGCGCGTCGCCATCAAGTCGCTCACGATGGAGGACCTCGCCAGCGACGGGGCCACGGTCCTCAGCGAGGCGAACATCCTCGAGCAGCTGCATCATCCCTCGATCATCGCCGTCCGCGACTGCGGCTATGCCGATCGGCAACAGAAACGGCCCTATGTAATCATGGAGTATTTCGAGGGCCAGACCCTTGAAGAATACGTCGAGAAGAACGGCCCGTTGCCGCTCGGCGAGACACTCGCCGTCGCTCGTCTGATCGCGCAGGGACTCCAAGCGGCTCATGCGAAGCAGCTACTCCACCGCGATATCAAGCCCGCGAACATCCTCCTTCGTGTCGCCGACGGGAAGTGGGAAGTCCGCATCATCGACTTCGGCCTCGCGATGAAGGACGAACTGTTGACGCGCAGCGGATCGACCGTCCGACGCGGCAAGACCACCGTCGGCAACTCGATCTCCGGCACCGTCGATTACGCCGCCCCGGAGCAACTCGGCAAGCTGCCCGGCGTCCGCGTCGGCGCTCCCGCCGATGTCTACGGCTTCGGTCGGACGCTCAACTTCGCCCTCTTCGGCATCCCCGAAGTGACGCTGCACCAGTACCGCAAGCTCCCGCCCGCCGTCGCCGACTTCCTCAGCCACCTCGTCCAGCCGCGCCCCGAGGACCGCCCGCAGACGTTCACCGACGTTCTCCGAGCACTAAAGGAAGCCGGTGGCGAGTCGCGATCGGCCCCGAACCGGGAAGTTCCCGATGCCATCCCCGTGGCGAAGTCTCGGCCCTCTACCGCCGAGGTCCGCAAAGTCCGCGTCGAGCCGGCACGCGAGGAGGATCGTCCTCGCCGCAAACGGGGCGACGAGACGGAACCCG
This sequence comes from Planctomycetia bacterium, assembly GCA_025356615.1. Taxonomy (GTDB): domain Bacteria; phylum Planctomycetota; class Planctomycetia; order Gemmatales; family Gemmataceae; genus JANXSH01. Next base: position 1,429 of record JANXSH010000490.1, read on the forward strand.
AGGAGGACCGTCCTCGCCGCAAACAGCGCGACGAGGACGACACCCCTGAATGCACCACGAGTACGCGCATCGTCCACGCGGCCCTCGCGTTCTGGCTCGGCGGACTGGGCATCCACAAGTTCGCCCAGGGGAACAGCAACGCCGGGGTGATCCGCCTGCTCATCGCCTGCACCCTCATCGGCGTCTACGCGAACATCTTCATCGGCTTCATCGAGATGATAATCTATCTGACCAAGTCGAACGAGGAGTACGCCCGGATCTACCTCCGCGATAAGAAGGCGTGGTTCTGAGGCAAGCTCGTTGCGGGGACTGTCAATCATAAAGGATCTCCCGATGAATCCCGATCTTGCTCACCAGGCGTTGGATCATTTCGGCGAAATGCTCGTCCGTGATGTCCGTAATGAAATTGTTTCTCACTGGCGACGTATTCTAAACGGCCAGATGAAGGACCCGAGGCTGGGGTCATTGGCTGAATTGCTGGCTTCGAATGACCCGGCCTGTTTCGGTTTGATCCACGAGCTTCTCCCGAGGATTGCTGATACGGCTTTGTTCTACCTCCTCCGAACTCTGGAATCCGAATCGACCATCGAGGTCGCGGTGCAGATCAAGGATGAGCGTGTGCCGTCGATACGAGAGACGAGTGACGGTCTAGCGGGGGAACTATATGGCAGTCGTGGCTGGCTCGAAAGGTTCGGCGTTTAGCCGCGACTCGAAACGCAGCACGGCGGCTTTGCGCCTAAACTCATTCGACCGATCGAGTTTAGCCGCAGAAGTCGCCCGACCGTGAAATCCGTAGCAATTCGGGAGAAATCGTAACGGGCGGCGTGCCTTGCGGCCAGACCGCTGAATAGAATACGAGCGTGGGCATGCTTGCCGGGCCTCTGGCCACCTCCGGGGGCCAGAGGTCTTTTTTTTCACCGGCCTTGTCAAAGGCATGTTCGAGCGTATAATTTTTCGGTGGCTGTTTCAAACGGTCGCGCAGGCCAGCATGTCCCACAACATCCTCCTGGCACGTCGGCAACACTCACCAACCCTAATATTCCCGCGTTCCACTAGTAAGGGTAGCCCTTTGACTCCCCAGGAGGCTCCGAACATGGCGACTGGCAAGAAACCCGCTCACGACGCTGCCAAACTGCTGGCCGACAAGAAAACGCCTGCTAAGGTGAAGGAGATCGCGGCGTCCGACTTGGCCCAGGCCAAGAAGAAGAAGACGCCGCCCAAGAAGTGATCTGGATTCGGAAGCGGCGGACACTCCGCAGGTTCACTTTGGGCACGCCTAGGGCGCAGCGGAGTCCGCCCGTTTCCAAGCAGTGGCGCATCGCGATCGTCATGCGATTGTCGTCCTCGCGGACGAAGACGGCCGTTCTCGAGGATCCCGGCGTCCTCGGGCAAGCAGGTCTCGCCTCGAGTCATCGACGAATCGAACCAGCGGAGATAGACGACAGTCGTTCCGCCCTTTCTTCGTTTCCATTTCATGTTCCAATTCTGACCGGACGCGGTCGCCGAATACGAATCGCCGTCGTCGGCAGGATGCGAGGCGATCGCCCATCCGGGGAATCGCAGGATCGCAACCGGCTAGGTCGGGCCGTCCCGCTTCCGGTCGGGCATCCCCGATCGGTCGGGTCGATGCCCAGTTCGTACCCCTCTTGGATCAGGCAGATCAGGTTGTGGCAGACCACCTCCGCCTGCGCCTCGTTCTTCATCAAGGTATCCACACTGGTGGCGCTCGCGTGAAAAATTCTTAGACAGCATTGACACGCCGTCCATAGGCTGAGGTAGAATGACGGCGGGGCGGAATGGTTATCCGCCCCGCCTCTTGTTGCTACTTCGGCTTCACCCAGATGATGAAGCACTTCTTCCCGTACTGCCGGGCGTAGATCCGCTTGCCGTTTCGCGTCGTGATGAACGCGACACAGATTTGGATGTACCCCGGTCGGGCCTTCTTCGGGTTATTAGCCATTGTGATTGGCTCCGAACCTGTGGAGGCCATTGACGCCAGGTACCAAGCGCCGACGATGGCGCTCGCTGCCTGGCCCCCCGTTAGCCGCCCCCACACGGCCGTGGAAGGCACAACGAACGAACCGACTGGAAATGTGGCGCGTAGTCCGCGCGCTATCATTTCCAGCCGGTTCGTGATTGACTCCCGGCGGGGGGCGTGCTAGTCTGAAGAAAGAGCCGACAATTTAGTGGCGGTACATTCGCTACTCCAATGTTAGTTTCGAGCGGAGAGTGTGGGAATCGAACCTACGTCCGTGCTGTCACACGGGAGAGATTTAAAGTCTCTTGGGCTAGGCCAGCATGCCCAAACTCTCCGGCATTCATGACCCCAACCGACTGTCACGCCTCTGGCGTGCCATCCGGATTGGGGTCGTGTCGTTCCTCCGCTTGTGCTGGCATCATGCCATCCGTTCCGTTGCTCGAAGTTGTGGGGAGCCAGCGCCGTAGTCTCCACAGAACTTTCTTCCCGCCCTCCGGGTGGGCAACCCTCTCGAAATCTTCTGTAGAGCCGTAAAGCATATTGGTCAGCGTACCGCGATGAATGCACCATTCCCGTGCTAGTATCGGGGCACTAACCGGCCGATTCCCACGCGCCGTGAGGTACTCTAGCAACCTGGCTCGCAATGTCTGGACTACTGTATCCGCCGGAGGGAAAAGGGATCCCGATACCGCCTCTTGGCTTGGGGGGTGAGTTGTCCGGGGCGTGGACGGTGGCGTTGGCGTGGCCGCTGGCGCAGGCTCAGTCTGCTGCTGGAAAGTCCGAATCAAGGCATCGGCCAGCTCAGGGTCTTCATCAAGTATTGCTTGAATTCGTTTGGCGCTCGCGAGTCGCTTCTCTAGGGAATGTACGAATGCCGCCCAAGTTCGTCGTGTGTCGTGGTGATTCATGGCGGGACGCACCTCTGAGGAGTCTTTCGGTCGTGTGGACACGCCATCACTACCAACAAGTGTAACAGGCTTGGCGTGTTAGTCAAGCCTCATTCGTCGATCGCACGCCGTACACGCCACACCCCACGACCCACACGCCGCAAAAACCCTTCAGAAGGACTGCCTGAGGCGTATCGTGTAGTGTAGACCGCCACGACGAGGGCTGATATTCTATTTCTGCCATCCTGAACAATTCAGAGCCACGTCCGTCAGCCGCCATTTCGTTTTCACGCCGGGTCAAGTCTGGCTCATGCCAGCCGCATGGCGAGTTCCGTCACGTCCACGTTCAGCAACTCCCGGACGGTGATCGGCAGGATGACGCAACCGGACCGCTTGTAGAAGCCTCGGATCTCTTCAAGCGCGTCTGACGAGTAGTCGAACGAGACGAAGATGCCCTTCTTCTTCTCCTCTCGCAGGATGGCCGTCTCGAAGGCGTCGATGTCGGGACGCCCCGCCTTGTCGCGCTGCTTGACCTGGACCGGATACCACTTCATGAAATCGAACGTGCCGCCGTCCTTCGCGTCCTTCTTGCTTTCCGTGACGGGGTAGTAGTGCCCGTCGATGCCCTTGTCCCCACTCTTCCGGCGGTTGGGGATGCCGCCCAGCGCGACGACGGCCCAGTTCTGGAACTCGAACGGTGGCATGACGCGAAGCTCGGATTCGTTGCGCGGCATGTCACAGACGAGGAAGTCCACCCCCCTCCCGGAGGTGGCAATCGTCGGTCAGGCGCTTGGACATCACCCGGCACGCGGTAGGTGAGCAGTCGATCCCGACCCACCGGCGGTCGAGCCTCTGCGCCGCGACCAGGGCCGTGCCGCAGCCGCAGAAGGCGTCGAGGATGATGTCATCCTTGTCGGTGGAAGTCTTGATGATGCGATCGAGGAGTCCAAGAGGCTTCTGCGTCGGGTAGCCCCGAGCCTCCTTCGCCTGGGAATTCACCGGCGGCAGGTCATCCCACACGCTCTGGAGCGGCAGACCCTTCGAGTCGTCGAGGTATCGCTTGAATCGCGGAGTCCTTCCCTTGGGAGGAATGGCGACCAGCCCTCGAGCGATCAGTTCTTGCATCTTCTCCTGTGTGTAACGCCAGTATCCTGAGACGCCAAGCACCTCGTAACGCGGATTACCGTTTGCCGCCCCTCCTGGCCCGGTCAGGTTGTCGTATTGGAACCGGCGACCGCTTTCGTCCGTGTGCCTGTAGTGCGATTCGACGTACCGCTGACCCAATGGCGTGTAGAGTTGGTTCCAGGTGTAGTCACGAGGGTTCGCAGTATAGAAGAGAAGGACATCGTGGACGCGGCCGAAGTGCTGGCTTCCCTGCCTACCGTCACTGTGCGCGCTACTTCGCTTCCAAACGATCTCGTTCTGAAAGCAGTCCTCGCTGAAAATCTGGTCGAGCATCACCTTGACGTAGTGGCTCGCGTGCCAGTCGCAGTGGTAATAGAAACTCCCCGTCTTCTTCATCACGCGCGCCAGTTCGACGCAGCGCGGGCGCATGAACTCGATGTACGCCTTCGTCGATTCGTGCCGGTCGTCGAAGGCACGCTTCTCCTTCGTCTCGCCCCAGAACGTCTCGTACACGCGATTGGAATTGAACGGGGGATCGATGTAGACGAGGTCCACCCAGTCGTCAGGCATCTCCCGGAGTTTGGCGAGGTTGTCGCCGCAGTAGATGTTCTGCGTTTCCATCATGGCGAGTTGGCGGGCGGGTCGCCGGAACGGCGGGTCCAGAGGGGGCGCTTTCGGCGCGGGACGTTTCATACAGGCTCGGCATGGTAAGGGTTCGCGCGGGTGGTACGCAAACCCTACTCGCCGCAAACCCAGCGTCCAGCTATACGAAAGTTCAAATAGCACCGACTGGATAGCGCATCGACAGAATCATCGGGCCGTCTTCGTCCTGCGGCGCGTCCTCCCAGAACACCGGCTCGATTCCTAGTTCGATGTGCGACTGATGCACGACGCAGATGTTGTGAGCCAGGAACTTGCAGAGAACCTCGTTCTTCATTGCCGTGTCCGTCTTGCTCCTGACGTGGTCCCGGAACTTCGCCTTGACCATGCTGAACGTCGATTCCGCGTTGCTCCGCTGGTGGTAGTGCTTCAGGAACTCGTCCCGGCGGAAGTTGTAGTAGTGGAACATCTTCTGCCAGAGGCTACCCGCCTCTCCTGCCGTGCTGTTGCTCTTGAACGGCACGAACGCGGTGCCTCCCAACTTCTCGACTTGCGCGAGGTTCTCGTGGGACAGATACGCCTTGTCTGCGGGCACTTCCTTCACGGTGAAGTTCTTCGCGGTCGTTGCGACGAGCGGCTCGAACATGGGGCAGTCCCCGGCGTCCTTGTCGCCGATCTCCACCGCCGTGACGATGTTCGTCTTCACGCCGCAAATGTCGTGCGCCTTGACCCACTCGCGCCCGCTGCGTTCGGCCCCGTACTTCTCGTCGTACCAGCCGACGAACCGCGACGTGCTGAACCCGGAGGAGTCGTGGGCGAAAACCGTTTCTACGGCCTTCAGCGGCAAGCTACTCTGGACGATGAGGCTCGTGAGGACGGGCGTCAAGACGCACGCGATGAACGGCAGCCAGTGATGATGCTCACCGATCCCGATCGCGACGGTGA
>JANXSH010000516.1 GCA_025356615.1 Planctomycetia bacterium
TATTACGACACCCTGGGACGGACCTGGGAGCGTCAGGCGCTCATCAAGGTTCGCCCCGTCGCGGGCGAATTCGGATTAGGGAATCGATTCCTCCAAACGATCGATCCTTACATCTATCGCAAGTATCTTTCGTTCGGCGAGATCAACGAAATCAAAGCGATGAAGCGTCGCATCGAACAGAAGTCGGGCGTCGCCGAGGGCTGCGACCGAGAGGTCAAGACGGGCCGAGGGGGCATCCGCGACATCGAGTTCACGATCCAGTTCCTCCAACTCCTCAACGCCGGCGACCTGCCGGAACTACGCCAGCGCAACACCCTCGTCGCGCTCGCCGCCCTCGAGGAGGCGGGCTGCCTCACCCACCAGGAGTACCGCGTCCTCGACGACGCCTATCGCTTCCTGCGCAAGACCGAGCATCGGCTCCAACTCCTGTTCGACCTCCAGACGCATCGCCTCCCCGAGAGCCTGGACGCCCTACGCAAGCTCGCCCTGCGCATGGGCTTCCAGCCGCCGGAGGATAGCCGACCGATCAAGCTCGGCGGTAGCAGGCGACGGCGCGGCAAGGCGCAGGCCCCCCGGCCCGACGAGGCCATCGCCCGCGCCGCGGCCTCCACGTCCGCGTCTCGCGCCGACCCGCTCGCCGCGTTCCAGGCCGCCTACCGCGACAAGACCGAGCCGACTCGCCACATCCTCGACCACCTCCTGCACCAGACCTTCGGGGGCGCGGCCGACACCGCCGAGCCGGAGTCGGACCTCCTGCTCGACTCCAACCCCGACCCCGAGACGGTCCGCGCGGTCCTCGGGCGCTACGGCTTCCGCGACGTGAACGCGGCCTACGCCAACCTCCTCCAGCTCGGTCAGGAGGTGCCGTTCCTCTCGACCCGGCGCTGCCGGCACTTCCTCGCCAGCATCGCCCCGGACCTCCTCCGCGCCATCGCCGACACGCCGGACCCGGACCTCGCGCTATTGAACCTCGAAAAGGTCACGAGTTCACTCGGCGGCAAGACGGTCCTCTGGGAGTTGTTCAGCTTCAACCCGCCGAGCCTCAAGCTCTACGTCGATCTCTGCGCCTGGAGCCAATTCCTGTCCGAGATCCTCATCAACAACCCCGGCATGATCGACGAGTTGCTCGACAGCCTCGTCCTCGACCGGCCGCGCGCCGCCGAGGAACTGCGGGCCGAACTCACCGAGCTTTGTAAGGGGGCCAACGACCTCGACCCGATCTTGCACAGCTTCCAGGACACGGAACTCCTGCGGATCGGCGTCCGCGACATCCTCAATAAGAGCAGCATCGAGGAGACGACGCGCGGCCTGAGCGACCTCGCCGAGACGATCCTGGCCCAGGTCGGCACGACTCACCTCGAGGCCATCACGCGCCGGTACGGCCACCCCACCCTCGAGGGCGGGGGCGAGTGCCGATTCGCCGTCCTGGCGCTGGGCAAACTCGGCGCGGGCGAGATGAACTACCACAGCGACCTCGACTTGATGGTCGTCTACGAGGGCGACGGCCGGACGGCCCCGCCGCCGAGGACGCGCGCCGACCGCTACGAGGCCACCGACGTGGCCCACTTCTTTACCGAGTTCACCCAGCGTGTGATTCGCGCCCTGAGCCAACACGGCCCGATGGGTCAACTCTATCAGGTCGATATGCGGCTCCGGCCGACGGGCAAATCGGGCAACCTCGTCCTACCGCTCGCCGAGTTCCGCCGCTACTTCATGTCCTCCGAGAGTGCCTCGCACCCCGAGGGCGGTGCCCAACTCTGGGAGCGCCAGGCGCTGACGCGCGCCCGCGTCGTGCTGGGCCAACCCGCCTTCGCCGCCCTGGTCCGCGAGGCCGTCGCCGAGGCGGCCTTCGAGCGCCCCTGGCTGCCGCACCACATCGACGAGATCGCCTCGATGCGCGACCGGCTCGAGGCGAGTCGGCCCGCGCGCGACCTGAAGCGCGGTCCTGGGGGCGTCGCGGACATCGAGTTCCTCCTCCAGATGTTCTTGCTCGCCCACGGCGGCCCCCTGCCCGCGCTGCGGACGACCAACACGCGCGAGGCGCTCGCCGCCCTCCGCAACGCCGGCCTCATCACCGGCGGGCAACACGCCGAACTGAGCGCGGGCTACGACTTCCTCCTGCGCGTGCAAAACCGCCTTCGCATCGTCCACAATCGCACCCTCGACGCCGTCCCGGAGAACGCCGACGAGGTCGAGAAGCTGGCGAGGCGATTGGGGTTCGACGGCGGCGCGAAGTTCCTCGCCGAGTTGGAGGAACACCGCCGCCGCATTCGCGGGTTGTACCGCGAGCTGATGCGGCGGGGCTAGAACTGATGGAACACCACCGTGCTCCGAGGGTTGCCGAGGAGTTTGTTCAGTTCATCTTCGCTGATCGTCCGATCGAAGGCGCAGCCGATGGCCCACTCCTGATCCGCGATCTTCTTGACCCAACGGACTTTCACCCGCTGGGCGGCGATCGCCTCCCCCTGCGCGTCGAGGATGTCCATGCAAAGGGTCGCCCCCGGTTCGAAACGGCGCGGCAGCCGCAGTTGGACTCCCGTCAGCGAAACGTCTTGCATCTCCCCCTGGAGGCGTATCCCGAAGTTCGACACGGAGCCGCAGGCGACGGTCGTATCGACCGGAAAGCGAAATGCCCTCCGGCGATTGGGGTCTTCGTCCACTCCCGCGATTTCCTTCTCGTCGATGTCTATTACTGTATCTGCTCCCCCGGATGCGGCGACGGAACCGAGGGAGGCGATGAACTCCTCGCACGACTGTTGTCGTTTGTCGGCGCAACTGTTCAAAGCTTTACAGATGGCCCAGTGGACGTGCAAACTGAGAGAGGGAAGAAGACTAAGAGGATTGGGGAAGTCGTTCTTCATTTTCTTCGTCAAGATCACCAGACTGACGCGCCCGCGGAAGGGGGGGACTCCGGTCAGGGCGTGGTAGAGGGTGGCTCCGAGACTATAGATGTCGCTACGGATGTCCGCACTCTTGGCGCTCTCGAACTGCTCGGGGGCCACATAGGCGATCGTTCCCAACCCCGACCCTGCCGAGGTCAGGTTGGTGTCGCCGCTGAGATCCTTGACCAGCCCCAGGTCGGTGAGTTTGGCCTGGCCGTCTCGGTTCAGCAAGATGTTGTCGGGCTTGATGTCTCGGTGGATCAGGTGCATTCGGTGCGCCTCCCGGACGGCCCCCGCTATCTGGACGATGATCCGAACGGCTTCTTTCTCCGGGAGCGGCCCTTCCCGCGTGATGCGCTCGCCGAGGCTCTGGCCTTCGACCAGTTCCATTGCCATATAAGGCCGATCGCATTGCGTGTCGCATTCCAGCACCCGAACGAGATGCGGGTGTTGGAGACGAGTGCCGGCGGCGTATTCCTGCTCGAACCGCGTGCGGAGCAGAGAGTTCCCGGCCGCGTCTGCCGACAGAACCTTGACCGCGACCAGCTCTCCGGTCGCGCGCCGGCGTGCCCGGTAGACGGTGCCCATCCCGCCCATGCCGAGCGGTTCCAACAACTCGTAATGGCTCTCCAACATAGCGTGATACTCGAGGGGTGCGACGATCGGCTTCCAAAACGGGTTCGGGTCTAGTGGGAGGCGAAAATGTCAGTGGGACGATCGCCCTTCTCCGTGCGAAGGCGTCCCATTCGAGGAGGCGATCGCGTACACGCCCCATCCTCCGAGGCAGGCCGCCAAGGCCGCCCCGAGAACGGCGGCCGTTGCGAGGACGACACGACGGCGCGAGCGGGGGCGCGAGCGGACGCCGAGAAGCGAGGACGGCTTCACGGCTCCGGCGGGGATCCCTTCGTCCGGCCCGTAGGGCGACAGTGCCTCGATGACTTCGCCGGGGGTCTGGAAGCGGTCCTTCGGGTTCTTGGCAAGCATCCGCGTCACCGCCATCGCGAGACCCGGTGGAATTTTGGGATCCATCTTGTCGAGCGGGGTGGGGTTGCGGAGTTGGTGGTACAGAAGTTTCTGCGGCGCGGTCTTCCCAGGGAAGGGAGGTTCGCCGCAGATCAGGGCGTGTAACGTCGCGACGAGGCTGTAGATGTCGCTGCGAATGTCGAGTTGGTTGATGGCCTGCTCTGGGGAGATGTAGTCCGGGGAGCCGAGAACGCCATTGCCCAGCCGGGCGGTGAGATCGTCCTCGACATCGGTGAAGAATCGGGCCAGGCCCATGTCCAGGATCTTGATGGTGCCGTGGTTGTCGAGGATCAAGTTGGCCGGCTTGATGTCCCGGTGGATCAGACCTCGCTCGTGGGCGTGTTCCAGGCCGCAAGCGGTCTGGAGCGCGTAGCCGACGGCCTGGCGCATGGGAATGCGTCCCCTCATGCGGAGGAGCTGCTCGAGCGACTTCCCTTCGACATATTCCATGATGAGGAAATGCGTATTGCCGTCGCGTCCGGTGTCGTGAACGCGAACGATGTTGGGGTGGTCCACCGCCGCCAGCGCCCTGGCCTCGCGCTGGAAACGCTCCACGATGCCTTTGCCGCCCCGGTCGGTCATGCAGACTTTCAGGGCGACCCGACGCCGCAACTCCATGTGTTCGGCAAGATACACCAGGCCCATGCCGCCCTTGGCCACGGGGCGGAGAACCTTGTAGGGGCCGAGCACGAGGCCCTTGTGTTTGCCCTGGAGCAGAAAACGCGACTGGAAGGATGTCAACAACCCGGCCTCGACCAGCGACTCCAGCGTTCGCCCAAGGTCGGCTGGCAGAGGAGTGGTCTCGAGGTGGGCATCGAGGGCTTCTCTCTTTATCAGTCCGCTCTTGCGAACGATTTCGATGAGAGATTCCGTGGTCGAAGGTGCGGGCATGAGTATGGTCCTGGGCAAATTCACCCGACGCGCCGGCTTTCCCGACTGGTTCGCGTGGATGTGGTGAGAAGGACAACATTCAGTTTGGAGTATCGCTTGTGCAGAAGCATAGATCATATTTCAAGGGATCGTCGTAAAAATTCATAGAAATCCCCTAATCGATCCATCATCTGTCACACCGGGTCACGCCCCCCAAGATGACGTTGGAGGAACCACCTGGCTCGGTCGATCCGCTGCATTGACTTTCCCCTCTTGCCACCTATCAAGATGATGACAATTCTCCTGACGACGCCTGACGGACACCGCGATCGACAGGAGCTATTTGGCGATACCCTGGAGACGATCCTCCTCCAATCCTGGCTCGTGCCATGAATACCACTCGCCTCTCCCCTGGCTTCGACGCCTCTCCCTCGAACCATTCCGCTCCCTATTTCTATCACTGGAACGTCGCCCTCGACGAGGTTTCCTGGGTCGGCCATCGGGAAGGCGTCCTGGGGTACGCCGAGCGAGAGATGCCCCGTTCGCGTCTTTCCTGGCTGTCCTTCATCCACCCCGAGGACCGGCCCGCCGCCGAACGAACCCTCACCTCCTTCCTCGCGAATCGGGGGACGGTGCGTCTGGAATACCGCGTCCGGGCCAAGGACGAGGCTTGCCGGCTGGTCGCGGACGAGGCCGCCTTCCTGGGGGACGGCACGGTAATCGGGACGATCCGAGTATCGACGGTCATGGACCTCACCGGGTCGAAACGTTCGGAAAGGGATCTGGTGAAGTTCTTCGAGCTTTCACTGGACCTCTTTTGCATCGCCAGCCCGGAGGGCTTCTTCCTCCGTGTGAACTCGAATTTCTCCCGGCTGCTCGGCTACGCGGAAGAAGAACTCTTGGCCCACCCGTTCCTCGACTTCGTCCACCCGGACGACCGGCCGGCGACCCTAGCGGAGGTAACACGACTGGCGTCCGGCCTGCCGGTGGTCCAGTTCCAGAACCGATACCGCGACAGCCACGAAGAGTATCACTGGCTCGAATGGGTCGCCCGATCGACCCCCGAAGAAGGGATGATCTACGGGGTCGCTCGGGATGTCACCGAACGAATCCGCATGGAGAAGGAGCTACTGGCCCGCGAAGAGCGGGAACGGTCGATCCTGGATAACACGACGGCGGTCATCTACGTCAAGGGCGTGGACGGCCGGTACCAGTTCGTGAACAAGCGGCACGCCGACCTCTTCTCCCTGGATCGGGCCGAGACCGTCGGCAAGACGTCCCACGACATCTTCCCCCAAAAAGTCGCCGACGTGTTAGTAAGGAACGATCGGCGAGTGTTGGAGACGCGAGAGACGACCAGCAGCCAGGAAATCATCCCCCACGCGGACGGCAACCACACCTACGTCTCGGTAAAGTTCCCCCTGTTCGACGGCAACGGGCGGGTCTCGGCCGTCGCCGGCATCTCGACGGACATCACCGACCAACTCCGTGCCAAGGAGGCGGACGAGCAAATGCGGGTGGCCAACGTCTTCCAGCAAAAGCTCTACCCGGCAAAGCCCCCGTCCGTCTCCGGACTCGACGTGGCGGGCTGGGCGCTACCGATCTCCCAGGTGTGCGGCGACTATTTCGATTACGTCGTTCGCGACGAGCGCCGACTGGCGGTCTCCTTGGGGGATGTCAGCGGGCACGGGTTCGGTCCCGCCCTGCAAATGGTCGAGGTCCGCGCCACGATCCGCATCTTGCTCCGGGACAGCGCCCGCCTGCACGAAGTCGTCGAAGAGCTGAACCGCATGCTCTGTGTCGATCTGCCCGAATCGTCGTTCGTCAGCCTCTTCCTGGCGGAGATCGATGCCGAGAAGCACGAGTTGTCCTACGTCGGCGCGGGCCATCAGTCGTTGCTGTTCGGGGCGAACGGCGAGACGACGACCCTGGACAGTACCGGGCCGTTACTGGGCATCGACGACTCCGCATCCTTCGCCGGACCGCCTTCGATTCCGCTCGAAGTGGGCAACCTGCTGATCCTATTCACCGACGGCCTGACCGAAGCGATGAACCTCCGTG